>JBNMIW010000016.1:0-15885 GCA_050873485.1 Lachnospiraceae bacterium
CGATCAATCCGTTGAAGGATGCCTGACGTAACAGGTTCAAAAAGTTACTTGTTGTCCGGAATTCCGGGCTTACACAACTGATTACAATTACCAATAATACCAGTGCGATAAATGCACCATATTCTCCAATGATAGTACCTATACTTTTTTTATTCTTTTCTACTACTTTATCCATTATAATGTACCTCCCGTCGCTAATGTCATAATCTTTTCCTGATCTGCATCTTTGCCGTCTAAGATTCCTCTTACTTCACCTTCCCGAACTACCATGATCCGATCACTCATACCCAATACTTCCGGTAATTCCGAAGATACCATGATCACAGCCACGCCCTGTGCTGCCATCTTATTGATCACATTGTAGATCTCTTTCTTTGCTCCGATATCTACACCTCTTGTCGGCTCATCTAAGATTAAGATCTTTGGATTTGTTGCAATCCATTTGGCTAATACAACCTTCTGCTGGTTACCACCACTTAGGTTATTACATTCATGCCATGGGCCAAAGCATTTGATCTTAAACTCATCAATTCCCTGCTGTACTAATTCTTCCTGTTTCTTCTTCAATAATACTCCATGCTTTGAAACCGATTTCAAATTGGCTATCTCAATATTCTCTGCAATACTCTTCTCTAACAGAAGACCTTCTGTCTTACGATCCTCTGTAATAAATCCGATTCCTGCTGCAATTGCCTGGCGTGGATTCTTGATCGTTACCTGCTTGCCATCAATATAGATCTGTCCGCGGTTCTTGGAAATGCTTCCAAAAATAGCTTCCATAATCTCTGTTCTGCCGGCTCCCATCAGACCTGCAACACCAAGTACCTCTCCTGCCCTTACATTAAAGGATACATCATGGAATACTTTATCTTTGGTAAGTCCTTCTACTCTTAATACTTCCTCGCCAATCTTGACATCTCGCTTTGGATACCGTTCACCGATCTCACGACCGATCATCATTTTAACAATGCCATCCATATCAATATCGTTGACGTGCTCTGTTCCGATATAAGAACCATCCCGAAGAATTGTGATCCGGTCACACAATACGAAGATCTCTTCCATACGATGTGAGATATATACAATCGATACACCTTTCTTCTGTAATGCCCGCATTACCCGGAACAAACTCTCTGTTTCACGTTCGGTAAGTGCCGCTGTCGGCTCATCCATGATGATGACCTTGGCATCTACCATTAATGCCTTACAGATCTCAACCATCTGCTGTTGTCCTACGGAAAGATCTGACATCACCGCATCAATTGGAATCTGGACTCCCATCTTGTCCATAACTTCCTGTGCTTTCGCATGCATTGCTTTCTTATCACAAATGCCAAACTTCTTTGTAATCTCCTTACCCATGAAAAGATTCTCTTCCACGGTCAGATCAAATAATACATTCAATTCCTGATAGATAAATACAATTCCCGCTTTCTCCGCTTCCTGTGGAGACTTGAAATTCACTTCTTTGCCATCTACCTTAACCGTTCCGGAATCTTTGGTATATACACCGGTAAGAATCTTCATCAATGTGGACTTGCCGGCACCATTCTCTCCCATCAGAGCATGTACCTCACCATCCTTCAAGGTAAATGCGGCGTCTTTCAATACCTGATTCGCGCCAAATGACTTATTAATCCCTGTCATCTCAATATTCATTATATGCCACCCCCTTGTCCTTACCCGAATATACAACCGGATTGTAAAATGATATTTGCATATGGTGTTGTTTCACCTGTACGAATTACTGCTTTACAATCTAATGTCTGATGCTTCAACTCCTGATGTGAAACATATTCTACTTCAATGTCCTGATCTTTGAACAATTCCTTGATCTCCTGTAATACCTTCGGATTCTGTTCTTTGATCTCTTCTGCCAACACAATCTTCTCTACCTTCATATCTTCTACTACAACTTTTAACGTATCCATGAATGTAGGAACCCCGAATGCAAGTGCTAAATCAATCCGTTCTACCTCATCCGGAATCGGAAGTCCGCAATCACCTATTGCGATACGATCCGTATGTCCCATGTAGGAAAGAACTCTTGAAATATCACTATTTAAAACTCCTTTTTTCTTCATTGTGCTTCAGCCCCTTTCTATAATTTTGTGGTTTCTCTGATGATTAGTTCTGGAGAAAAAATATACTCTTGCTGGCGATTACTCTCTTTCTTGATCAGAAGTCTTGCCGCCTTCACACCCATCTTCTCAATTGGCTGTGCAACCGTTGTAATCTCCGGTGTCATCAATTTGGAAAGATAAATGTTGTCATATCCGACAATCTGAATATCTTCCGGCACACGGATCTGCTTTCTGTGTAATACTTTGTATATGGAGATTGCTACCATATCATTACAGGCAACGATTCCGTCTACGTCAGGATATTCCTTCAACAATTCCTCTGTCATCGTAAGTCCTTCGTTAAACTCATAATCACAAATAATACTTTGTTCTTTGATTCCGTTCTCCTTGCAGACATCCAAATAACCGTTGTACCGTTCCTTTGCACTGGAGATTCCTTCCAGACCTCTTACACAAACAATGCTCTTGCAGCCACAATCAATTAAGTGTTCTGCTGCTAATCGACCGCCCTCATAATGATCACAATGGATATATCCACCGGATGCATTCTTAGAGATCAATCGATCGATCGTTACGATCGGTGTCTTGCAGTTGTCTAAATAACTGCGTAATCCCTCATTACTGGTTGCCAATACAATTCCGTCCACATTCATGGATGCCAGCATGGATATGGCATTCTTCTCTTTTTCAAGATCTCCTCCTGTGTTCGATAAGATCATGCGGTAACCATATTGGTTTGCTGTGCGTTCAATCGCACTTGACAACTCCGTAAAGAAAGGATTCTTAATACTTGGAATGATCATTCCAAGTGTCTTAGAAGACTTCTTAAAAAGTGATCTTGCCACCTCATTCGGTGTGAAACCGCTTTCTTCAATAGCTTTCAAAACACGTTCCCGCTTTTCCGGATCTACATTTGCGGTTCCGTTCATAACTCTGGAAACCGTTGATGGTGATACATTTGCTAACGCTGCTACATCTCGAATACTTGCCATACCTCACACCTCTTTGTCTATTTTTTCTCTTGAAACCCGTTTCAAGATGTTTTCATTATAACATTTCAATATTAGAAGTCAACACTTTTTCCATTTTCTATCCATTTTCGACAAAAAGCACAAAAACCCCGCATATATATTAAAATATATGCAGAGTCTTTGTGCATTTTACCCACATCACTAATTTGCCCAGGCAATCTGTTCCTCTTTCCTTAATGGATATCTTATAATCTCTGTACCATCCAGATTGTCCCTGTGCATATTCACGCCTGTAATCTGGTGATTATCATAAGACGTATAATAATAGATTCCCCTTGTCGCATTGCAGCAAGACGTATAAATTGTAATCTCGTACTTTCCTTCACTGACTTCACAACATCCCCGCTGCTGATCAACTGAACCCAGTATATGAAAAAACTGACTGACACTTGCCTCTTCCGAATCATCCGATACTGCGTGCATTTTCGTATACGCTACTTTCGCAAATCTTGACGTAGATGACAGATCGCCCGGCAACCCCAACGCTCCCATTCCTCTACTATAAGTCTGTAATGGCAATTCTTTTGAAAAATAATTCTCCGGCTGTTTCTCTGACAGTCCCATGTACTGCTTAAGCAGGAACATCTGTATGTCAAACGGCGGGTTATTCGTCATCACTCCTGTCGGATTATCATGAATATGCATGCCATTTGCCATGCTTTCTACTACAATGCAGTCCTTCGCATCTGCTATCATCCAATGAAGCTGTGCTGCCGGTAACTGTTCATTATACGGAGTACCGACCAGATTCATTTTTGCAAGTAAAGTCCTTGCTTCCTGCACACTTGCACATTGAGATAATACCCATGGAATAAACTCAAACTGGGCAACATTATCCTTATTATCCACCACTTCCGCATATGCTGCATTTCCCACGAAATTAAGACCTGCCATGCCGACACCTTTCTCGTTGATCGCATCATAATAAAGTGGATAATCGTCTGTCACATATGCCATACCGATCATGGCATAATGCGATTTCACCACACCCATATGCCGAAATGTAATTTCATAATTACGTGGCATAATTGTCACTTCATCACCATAAGAAAACTCATAATCTAACGTTCTTCCAAAATAAAAATCTTTTGTTAAATAAGTTGCTGCCGTACACATTCCTATGCCTCCTTTCTACAATCCAAATTTTCCTTCCACTGTATAATCAGACCATCTGCCCCGATTTGTGTTATATTCTCCATACTATTGTTGCCATTTCCCTTAGAATATACACTTTACAAATCATCTCATAACCTGACTGTTTCATTGTTCACCCTGAATTTATATTGTATTATACAGAAAGTCCCAACAATTTATCTAGTTGTTCATAGACATATCCGGTACTGGCACAGCGCACCTCATTGCGTCCAATATTTCCAAAATATTGAGTGGCTGTAACAACCTTACCATCCACACAGAATCCAAAGCAAACCATTCCAATCGGCTTCTCCTTTGTTCCGCCTGTAGGTCCTGCTATTCCGGTAATACCAACACCGACTTCTGAATGTGCCTGTCGTGCCACTCCTTCTGCCATCTGATATGCAACCTGTTCGCTCACAACGCCAAATTCTTCAATCGTTTCCGGTTTTACTCCCAAATACTGTATCTTCGCCTCATTTGCATAGGTTACAAAACTTACATCAAAGACCTTTGATGCATCTGCCACATCCACCAGTGCTGCAGCCGCCTTACCACCTGTGCACGATTCTGCAAAGGAGATATGCCATTTTTTCTTTATTAATTCTTCTACAATCTTCTCAGGCATTATTTTTCCTCTTTTCTATTATTTACTGTTTCTAAAAAATCTGACTCTATATTTAGGATAATCGTCAGAAAAACGATTGTCAAGATTTCCTTCTCTTACTATACTTCATGTTGCAAATTGATAATGTCATACAGTTACCCACCGAATCTCAATAAATAATAATCCTTATCTGTTTCTTATCTCCTATTTTGTCCCGTTCCGCTTATACTAATATAAAGCAACCTATTCTATTTATTTGAAAGGAGTTTTTTACATGACAACACCTTTTTTTGCGAAACTGACGCACAATTTGCAAATTATTCCCGACTTGATCCTTATATCCATTACCGGTGGTCTTTGGATCATCTGGATTCTTCTTCGCAATTTATAAGCCCTTGCACAGCGTAGTAAATTCTGCCAGACACAGTGCGAAATTCATTACAGTGAATAACAATGGGTACAACATGTATCACGTGCAGGCATGCGGAGTACACCAGCACTTGGCGAGCAATAGATAATTAGACGAACAAAAATATCCCTTATCATTCAATGATAATATGTTACCAACATAATCCAATGATAAGGGATATTTTATTGTGAGTCTTATTATTGCAAGCCTTAGTGTCTGCTGCGTACGAGCCATAATGCGATGCCTTGTGCTATGTGCCTGCAGTGATATTGTTGCATCTATACAACTGATACCCCATCCTATTTATTTCGTTCGTCCGTCGCTCACGCTGTGCAAGGGCGTGAATTACTGCAAGAGGGAGCGAATCATGGCTGCATCATAGGTAACACATACCATATGCTCTGCCTCAATACGATACAATGCATTCGCTGCAATATGTTCTGCAGCCTGCTCAATATCACGGATACCGGATGTATCTTTAAAGATATCCATGATCGCATCCAATGCTTCATCGGTAATAACGATCTCTTCGCTACGAAGACCGATTCTCTTAAGTACCTTTGGCATAGCAAATCTTGTGAAAATAACACGCTTTTCTTCTATACTGTAGTCCGGCAATTCAATGACTGCAAAACGTGACATCAACGGAGCACTGATCGCATTACGGTCATTTGCCGTTGCGATTGGATATACACCGGTTGTTGGAATATTACACTCCACATAGTTATCTGTAAAACCAAGGTTATCCAACAAAGTAAGCAATACATCGGCAGGATTACCATTTCCTTTTCCGGAAGATGCCTTATCTAACTCATTGATGATAAATACAAGATTGGAGCTCTCTGCATTGGCAAATGCTTCCATAATAAGTCCCGGTTTTGCATTGGCATAGATTCTGGAGCTTCCGGTCAACTGTTCCGGATCATTGATGGAACTCATTTCCAGAGTCGTCCATGACATTTTCAAAATCTTTGCTACCGCATATGCGATCTGAGACTTACCGGTACCCGCCGGACCGATAATTAAAAGACCATATGCCGGCAATGTATGTGTACGGTTAATCTGAATGATCGTCTCAATAATCCGTTGCTTTACGTTATCCAGGCCATATAATTCCTCATCTAAGATGCGTCTTGCTTCCACCGGATCGATCGGTTGGAAATCCGTATTCTTCCACTGAATATTCAACATAATGGAAAGTGCACGCTGTGCATGTCTTCTCTCTTCCGGTGTCACTTCTGTTGATTTAGCTACGGCTAAATTACGTCTTGCCCAGAGACGGATATTATCCGGCAGCGTACTTCCCGCACACATCAAATAATCCGTAATACTTTGAATACTTGTAAGTTTCATATCACCGGAATCTTCAATCTCATCAAAGTCCACAGCCTCTTGTGAAGGTGCATCACTCTGCAACAAACGTTCAATCATAAACTGCAGGAAACCATTTTCTCCGGAAAGCTTCGTGCCACGCATGGCAACTCCCGTCTCAAAGATCTTATATACGGCATAGCCGGAATCTGTACCAGAACCGGACAAACGAACCATTATATGGTTCTCCCCTAACCATTTGATCAGTTTCTCAAATCGGGCATCAATCTGCAATATATTATGATTTGTTTTCTCTTCATCATAAACGAATGCCGTTCCCTTTGTCGGAGCCGTAAACATTCCGGACGAATGATGTATTAACTTTTTATCCTTGTCCTCTAACAACATGATCGGATGTTCTGCATCCGGCACTCTTTCATTCGAATATACCAATTCGTATGTCTTCTCTGCCTGAACGGCATCTTTCTTTTCCTGGTTAAAATCAAAAACAGGCATCTTATAACCTCTCATTCTTCTCTATTATAAACACTTCACACTCCTCTATAGCGTAAGTCGAGTTGGGTGCGAAACTACGCTGGTCTTTATGCCGTAACAATATTAACCAAAGTTAATGTTTGGAAAACATAGTGTTATAGCCGTTGCTAATGTATATTGCGCATGCTCGCTAAAATAGATTCCGGTGAAGAAGGTTGTCATGAATGAGTGCAGGTACGTGGAGTACGCCAGTACTTGGTGAGCGATGAAATTGCGAACCTTAGTACTGCTGCGTGCGAGTCGTAGCGCGAGCGTGCCTGCACCATCATGATACCTTCAAAGCACCGGATTCATAACCTTCAAGCATGCACTCACATCAGCACGTCCGGAAACTTACGCTGTAGAAGAGTACATTCTGTTGAGATTATAGGCTGAAATAGCAAATTACGCAACTGTTAATTTTGCGGGAAATACACCAGTGCTTCCTTTTCATAATCTCCCTGATCCACTGTATAAGCACATTGATTCATAATATCTATCACCGTTCCGTCAGACAGATGCAACACCAATGTCTTTTCCTCATTTTCTGTATCCTCCGGGTCTATCTCATCCCAACTATAATCCGTCACATCCGAAAAGGAATAAATCTGTTGTTTTCCGTGAACAACCTGAATCTCCTGCGTTGTATAATTAATCTCCTCATACCATAATCTTCCTGCTAAGATACTAAGCAGCACCGATGCAACAACGATTATGAGCAGTACACCACAGACAGCCTTTCTCCATTTTGCCAACCGACCGGAAAAGGCAGGACAAAATACCACAATAAATATAAAAAATATGACAGACAATATAAAGAGAATGAACATCCAGGATTCACCTACACCCCGAACTACAATCTCACCATCCGGCAATCGCGTGCTGCCCACTTCACTGATCACACCATACCCTACAAACGCCGCAAACAGCATAACTCCAAAATTGATCATGTACACAGCGTAGAGAAATATGCCATGTAAAAAGGCAGGACCAAAGAAGTTTCTTCTCGACTGAACTTTCTTATAATAATAAAATTCATACAAATATCCGATCAGAAAGGATACCGCAATACAAAGAACCGAAACACCAATGCATTGTATTTTGCGATCGGATAACAAAGCACAGACAAGAAATGCAGCCAGTAAGATTATCTGATACGGCAACAGTTTTCCGGCAACATAATGAAAATACTCTTTTATCGATATATTATGTACGCGCATCCACTCGCTCATTTGTGCTTCCATCTTCAGGTTCTTATACTTTTCCGGCAACTGCCACACCAAATAGCTTCGATAAAACCAATAGGTAAAACACCCTGTTTCCAATACCAACAAAATGTCATAACCCGCTAACCATGTCTTCGTCAGCTCATTATCCTGAAATACCATGAAAAGAATGCCCGCCAGTATACTGACTGCAAAACATATATTTGCATATCTGCGACCACTTCCACTATGCGCCCGTACCTCTTCTGCAATACCTTGTATACTCTTTTCCATCAGCCAAGCCTCCTCATCAATTCTCTTACATCACTGCATTGATTCTCGGACAACAGCCGCCCACATTCCCCATACGCAGCTATATTTCCATTCTTCAATACTGCAATATAATCCGTGATATCATTTACTTCTTCCACTAAATGTGTACTGATGATCAGTCCCATATCCTCATCTCTGCACTGATGGGATAACAGATCCCACAAGTCTGTCTTGACGACCGGATCTAAATTTGCCATCGGTTCATCCATCAATAAAAGCCGTGGATTTCTTGCTAAATGAAATGCGATCTGCACCTGCATTTTCTGTCCGGTAGATAACTCTCCATACTTTTCCCGCAACCGTTCTTTTGGAAATCCCAACCGTTCTAATATAGCCTCAAACCGCTCTGCGTCCCAATGCTGATACAGCCCCGAAAATAAAGCAATGTTCTTCTCTACCGGGATCTCATCCATGCACCACGCCTTATCACTGACATACGCAACCTCATCCCGGAAATGTCCGTACTCCGTCTGTGCCTCTATCGCCTGCGCTCCGGTTACATCCACATCATTCCAATACACATGTCCTTTGGTTGGCTTTAACACTCCGTAAATCATATCCAATAAGGTTGTCTTTCCCGCTCCATTTTTCCCTAACAAGGTCAAAATATAGTCATCCTCCAGTTCAAAAGAAATATCCTGCATTTTGAATTTTCTGCTGTGATATTCCAATCCTTCTGCTTTAATCATCTGTATCCTCCCAGAGTATCTCTATCATATCGTAAACTTCCTCTTTAACAAGACCTGCCGCTTTCGCTTTTGCAATCCAGCCTGCTAGTTCTTCCTCTATCGTAACCGTTCTCTTCTCTGCAAGATAATCCAGATCCGGATCATCCACAAAAAATCCCTTGCCCGGAACCGAATAGATCATGCCCTCCTGCTCTAATTCCTCATATGCTTTCTTTGTTGTGATCACACTGATCTTAAGATCTGCGGAAAGCCCACGAATAGAAGGGAGCGCCTCTCCTTTTTGCAACTGTCCGGCAAGAATCGCCTCTTTGATCTGATTGCTGATCTGTGTATAGATCGGGATACCACCTTTCGATCGAATGTTAATCTTCATATTTTCTGCCTCCTATCTGCCGGATCACATCTACCAGCAAAATAGCAAATCCGATGCCTAATCCTACCTGGATCAACACATATATCCTTTGTCCCAATAATGACATCAATGCATAATCATCAAATAAACTCATGACGCATAGAATCAGTGTAACGATCAAGACCTTATCCGCAATGAAGACAACACCTTCGTATACACTGTTTACAGGCTTATGTGATACTGCCTTTATCTTCTCGTCCTTTCTGTGATGTAAATCCTCTGTCAGATAGGATGCCCGTTTTTCACTCTCCGTCTTATTCTGCGTCTGATAAAGCCTGCAGATTCTATGATAAAAGAGGTAGATACAATACGCGGCATCTAACAAAATCAGATTCGGGAACTGCAATAACACCGATTGGTTATAACCATGCATAATGATCAGGTTGACCGTAATCAGAACAGCGAGCAGAAGCATTTCCACACCCACATTGAAGATACGACGTCTTCGTCTCTCGTTCTCTGTTTCGGGGAGCAATTGATAAATTTCCGGCTCTTCCGCTATGACATATAAAAATCCACATGTAATAAGCCCCCATACATTGAAAAACAAGATGACAAGAGCTGCAAAAATGACCGCAACGATATTGGACGGTCTGTCCTGCAAGTATGCCTTACAATCCGCAACGAACCCTCTAAACATTCCCGATCACCTCACCTTTTTCTACATAATACATAATCTCTTTCAATTCCGGATACCGTGCATATTCCATGATAGATGCCGGAAGTTCATACTGCTCCACGTTGATCAGCCACTCATTATGATTCGCTTCTTTCCGTCCACCCAGAATCCGTTCTGATGGAATTGCTCTCAATATCTCTTCCTCTGCCTCTATGATTCGATAACGATCCCGCAACTCATCCACCGTACCATAAAAATAGATCCGGCTGACACCATTTTGCTCCCGCAACCACAGAATATAATCAGCAAAATGCTCCATTTCCTCGATCAAGTGGCTTGCATAGATTACACTTTTTCTCTCATCCGATACCAGTTTCCGAATCTCCTCATAAAAAGTATCCCGGAATTCCACATCCAGATTGCCGGTCGGTTCATCCATAAAATACACACTGGCATCATAACTTAATGCAAATGCCAACTGTTGCCGTATCTGTTGTCCCTGTGACAATCTGTTCATTGCCTGAATATTCTTTTTCCCCTGTCTGACCGATTGTAGTTTCTCCGGATGCTCTAAGATTCCATACCGTTCCAAAAGTTCCTCATATCGTTCCAGATCGAAGCTATCGTAATACCTGCCAAACAACCTGCCGTTAGTCAATGCATTGACATTCATTTGAAATGGTGATTCATTCAGAACATATGCCATCCGTTTCTTATATTCTTTCTCATCCTTCTGTAAGGAATAACCTGCGATCTCTGCATCCCCTTGTGTACTCTGCATTCCCATCAACGTCCGAAGCAAGGTCGTCTTTCCGCTTCCGTTCCTGCCGATCACACCAAGAATACACCCTGCTTCTAACGCAAACGTAATATCTGCCAGCTTAAAATGTTCCAATTCCTGTGTGATATGCCTACATGAAAATATTGGATTCATATAACCTCCTCCTTAAGAACTGTCTATGTATTGTCTATATAATCCTTTTATTTATATACACAGTATATACAGTTATATACGCACTGTCAAGAAGATTATATAGATTAAAGCACCGCTTGCGATTCTTTTGCGCCTGTTCGAAATTGCAAAGCAATTATCTCCTACTCCACAAGGTGCGCATCCATAGTGGCGCGTTTCTGCTTTATAGGTCGAACTTTCCCATAAAGTAAAAGAGATACCTCTGCGCATTTCCACGCATCCGATATCTCTTTTACTCTACCTATCCATATAGGAATCATGATTCATTTTATCAAACATTCACACGCTCTGTGCGTCTGACATCATCACATCATGCTTTTTTTGCTGCTTCCGCATACTGCCATATGATTACAGCAGCGATCAATACAATACCGACAATATCGGTAATCCAGGATGGGAAGATCAGCATCAGCCCTGCCACAACAAACAGAATACGCTGTAACGGGTTCATTTCCTTCTTCAAATAACCCTCCAAGCCAGCGGCTACACCAAAGATTCCGATAAAGGAAGTGATGACAATCCGAACGACTTCCACCGCATTCGTGTCGATCATCAGAAGTGCCGGGCTAAAGCAGAATACATACGGTACGATAAACACTGCAATCGCAAGCCGCGATGCATTAAATGCCGTCTTCATTGGATTCGCTTTGGCAATTGCAGAACCCGCATATGCTGCCAATGCAACCGGAGGGGTAATATCCGCAACGATACCAAAGTAAAATACAAAGAAGTGTGCAGCCAACGCCGGAACGCCCATACGGATCAAAATCGGAGCACAGGTTGCTGCCATAATACAATAATTCGCCGTTGTCGGCACACCCATTCCCAATACGATACAACATAACATCGTAAGGAATAATGCAATGATCAGATGATTGTTCGATACCGCAATGATTCCATTGATCAATTCATTTGCAAGACCTGTCATGGTAATGGAACCGGAAATGATACCTGCAACACCACAAGCCGTTGCCACTGTGATCGTACTCTTACCACCTGCCTCTAATGCATCGAAGAACTTCGGCAGCGTAATACGGTTCTCCTTGTCAAATAAGCTCACCACAATGGATAACACAATTGCAAAGCTTGCCGCACGCTGCATTGTCATGTAATTACCGGAAACCCATACTACCAACATAACTAACGGCAATAACAGATAGATCTTCCGAACCAATAATTTGAACTTTGGTAGTTCTTCTTTCGGAATTCCGGAAAGTCCCAATCTCTTTGCCTCAAGATGTACCGTAATAAATATACCTGCAAAATAAAGAATTGCCGGCAGGATTGCTCTGCCTAAAATGCTTGAGTACGGCACACCGATAAAATCTGCCATCAAAAATGCTGCTGCACCCATGATCGGCGGCATGATCTGACCACCGGTAGATGCTGCGGCTTCTACCGCTCCTGCGAACTCTGCCTTATATCCGGTCTTCTTCATCATCGGAATCGTAACCGAACCGGTTGTTACCGTATTACCGACCGAAGAACCCGATACCATTCCGCAAAGAGCAGATGAGATTACCGATACCTTTGCCGGTCCTCCGGAAAATCTACCTGCAACACAGTTTGCTAACTGAATGAAGAAGTTCGAGATTCCCGTTCGCTCCAAAAATGCACCAAATATAATAAATACTACAATATACTTCGAACACACATTAACCGGTGTCGAGAAGATTCCTTCTTTCGTGTAGAACAGATTCCGCACAAAATAACGCACTCTTCCAAAGAATTCCGGATTCGTCAGACCAAATGACAGTGCATATACAACAAAGAAAAGTGCCACACAAAGAATCGGAATACCGACACATCTTCTTGTCACTTCCACCAATGCTAGGATTCCAATGATGCCGATCACAATCTGATACGGTTGGAACCGCGTTCCCTGTAATATGATCGCATTGGCATTAAATGTATAATATAAAAATGCTCCCGTTCCCAAGATCATCATAACAATATCATACCATGGCATATAATTCTCCCGGTTGTCACCCTTTTTCGCCGGATATACCAAAAAGCCCATCAGTATGATCAACGCCAGAAAAGAAGTCAGCCGGATCTCCTCTAAAAATGTCGCAAACAATGTTACATAGATACACCACAGGGAAAATGCAACAATGATTGCTTTTACAATGATTCCCGGTTTGCCCGTCCAGGTTCTCTGGTTGGATTCCCGGTCATATTTCTTCATAACAGCATCTACATCGGTATTCATATCCATATCAGATGCCATATTCGTCATCTCTTTACTCATAATCTCACTCTATACTTTCTTATCTATTCCTGTGTATTCACATCAATTCCGTGTTCCTTATAATATCTTGCCGCACCTTCATGAAACGGTACAGTCATACCGGAAGTTGCATTTTCCAATGACAATTCATTCCCCTTGGCATTCTCTGCCGCAATCTCATCTGTGTGATCAAATATAGCAGCTGTCATATTATAGACGGTATCCTCATCCAAATCTGCATCTACAATTACGGTAGCCTTTACCGTCAAAGTCTCAACCGGTTCTGTCTGTCCCGGATAGGTGTCTGCCGGAATCTGCAATGCAGAATAATAGGAATGTTCTTTGATGATCGCATCCCGCAGATCTCCGTCAATATTCACCAGATATACACCATTCGTTGTCGCAAGCTCTGTGATTGCTGTTGTCGGTGCTCCTGCCACAATAAATGCAGCCTGAATCTTACCATCTTTCAATGCTTCCTTACTGTCCTCAAAACTCTGATACTGCGGTTTAATATCATCCAATGTAATTCCCGCTGCCGAAAGCACATCCACTGCATTATAATATACACCGGATCCCGCTGCACCGATGGATACACTCTTTCCTTTCAGATCATCTACCGACTTGATATCCTCATCCATTGTGATCAACTGCACCGTCTCTGCATACAAACCACCAAGCACACGGAAATCATGATTCTTGCCATAACTTTCAAATGACTTCGTACCATCCCAGGCATAGGTCATAACATCCGTCTGGGCAAATCCCATCTGATAGTCACCATCCTGCATCGACTGGATATTGACTGTGGAACCGCCTGTCGATACCGCCGTTACCTTGACCCCTGCATAATTCGTCATATATTGGGCGATAATTCCACCGTATGCGTAATAAGTACCGGCTGTACCGCCTGTACCAAACATCATTCTCTCTTTGCCACAGCCCGTTAATGTTGTCACCATCAGGACACCGATCAACAATGCTGCAACGATTCTCTTACTCTTATTCAAAACAAACCTCCCTATCCTCTGATCAACCGGGCTAATACGTTAATACAAGTCTCATAATCAATCACACCTGTATCTAAGCAGACTGTATAATCCTGCGCTCTGTTCAATCGTCCACCCGTATATACTTTGTAATGCTTCTCTCTCTGCTCGTCTATTTTTTCTACATACTTCTCAATATTCGTTACCTTATCCGATACCAGTGCTTTGGCACGTTCTACCCGGATTGCAGGATCTGCATGCAGGAAAATGTCAAAGGACGAAATACCCGCTTCGCGTAAGATCACATTCGAACAACGTCCCACGATAATACAAGGGGTCTTTGCAAGCTCTAAGATCGCATCCTTCTGTGCTTCAAATATGGCATCATGCGAACTTGTATAAGCTGCCATATTATTCAAAATACTGTCCAAAAATCTGGTCGAATCACTGATAGATTCTCCTTCATCCTCTATCTCTTCTTCTGAATAACCGCTCATTTTCGCTGTTAATCTCACAAAATCCCGGTCATACCATGGAATCCCCAATTCTTTGGATAATCCCTTTGCCATCGTTCTTCCACCGGCACCAAATTCACGGCTGATCGTAATGATCGGCATTGTATCACTCATTGTTCTATCCTCCTATTGATTCTGTCCTCTTTTTCATTCTGAAACTAATTAGAAATTATCTCCATTCCAGCCCCAGTTTGCAACCGCCTGATACTTCACATATACATGATCCGGTGCAATTCCTAATACCTCGTCAAAGATCTTGCAGATCTCACCTGTCAGTTTAGAAAATGCAGATGGATTCTCACTTCCATATACACTGACTTCCACCATCGCCATCGGCTGGTTATTCTCTCCGCGAAAATACAATCTGTACTCCGGTTCAAATCCAACCATGAGCCAGCTTTCTGACTTGCCCGGAATTGTCTGAATGGCCTGTCCTAATCTTGACTTTATCTCCTGCTCCTGTTCATTGGTAATGGTCACACTAATCTTTGAATTAATAAATGGCATTCTATGTTCCTCCTGATTATATTTTATTCCCTATATTATTCCCTTATTTATAAAGGTATCTTTTCGACATCCTTTACATTATATGTTGCATTGTAAGGCTGCGTCAATGTTTATTTATTATCATTTCCGACTTCTTTCATACAAAAAATAAGGGAGTCTCAATCTGATATGATTCCCCTTAAGTAGACAAGGTAAATAACCAAAATCTACTTAGGGGGATTTTTCATGTCTAGAAAAAGAAAATATTCAGTTGAGGAAATTATACAAATTTGTGAAGATTACCTATCTGGGAGTAAGAGTGCA
>JBNMIW010000017.1:0-15783 GCA_050873485.1 Lachnospiraceae bacterium
ATACAGAAAGCCTTTTTTAATTGGTGGAGTATCCGTCACTTTATCTTCTCTTTTCTGTTGAACTCAACTATTATGAGTGAATTATAGCATAAAAAAATCACTATAAACGAAATTTGGGGCGAGTGGTCGAAAAACGGGGGTGAACGGTCATATTATTGTATGGAAAGTTGTTTTTGACCGCTCGCCCCCTGTTTTTCGACCACTCGCCCCAAGAAACACATTTTACTGGGAAATTGTGTTATAATTCATTTGATAGGTCTGTTGATGATAATAGCAAAGAACAGGAGAGGGTTATGATACTACGAGTTGGAATCTGTGATGATGAGATATCGATGATTCAGGTCTTGCGAGGATACGTCGAACAATATCAGATGGGGCAGGATATGGAATTGGAAATAGAGTGTTTTACAGAGGGAGAAAAGTTGCTAAGCTGTAACAGAGAGAATCCGTATCAAGTAGTATTGTTGGATGTTGAGATGCCACACATGGATGGAATGGAAGTAGCAAAACGGCTAAGGGAAGATATGCAGGATGATATTTTCATTGTGTTTGTGACTTCATATCCAAAGTATATGCAGGAGAGTTTTGAAGTACAGCCATTTCAATTTCTGGTGAAACCGATACAGTATGAGCAGGTGGAGAAGTTGTTTCAGGATATTATACACCGGTATGAACATTCTCATATTACCAAGGTGATCATTGGAATGGATAAAGAGAAATATTTGATAAATGCGAGGGATATTATGTATATGAAGACATTGAAGGATAAGAAACCACTTTTACAGTATGTGTTAGAAGATCGTACTTTGATTGGAGAAGGTACGATTCAACAATGGGAAGAAAGTTTAGAACGGTATGCTTTTGTGTCACCTTGCAGAGGATATTTGGTTAACCTGAATTATGTGATGAAGATTCAACATACAAAGCTTTGCTTGCTGAATGGAACAATTATTCCAATCAGTAGAAGAAGGGTAAAGATTTTACAGAGTATGTTTTTTGATAAGATTATGGATGTAATGAATTAAGGGGAAAGATATGTTGACTATATTAGAGTATGCAACCGGCGTATTTGATGCGATGACATTGTATGTATATTATGAGACATTGTTTGACAAACGGAGACGTAATATTGATAGGATTTGGGTATTGGTGAGTTGTGTAGTGGCGATGATCATATATGGAATGGCAATAGGGATTCTAAAAGGTGACATTTCACGGGGTGCGGCTTATTTTAGAATTCTTTTGTCACTGATGGTACGTTTGATTTTGAGCTTTTTTTATATGGTGAAGTTATATGAGAGAATGTTTGCAGTAGTAAGTGTTTCCATTTTTGGTATTATTATTGAAGATGGTGTGTACTATCTTGTGAACACGGCCATTGGCATGTCGGAGCAATTAGATTCTTTGCCAAAGTGGGTATTTGTTGCAATAGAATATCTAAGCAGTTTGGTGATGATGCTGTTGGTATTGATATTTCGTTCAATGTGGAAACGAAAGGTAGAGATACATTCGAGGATGTATTCGTTGTTGCTTATTACAATACCATTGTTGTCTGTTATTATGGTTTGTATGCCGGTTGGTTTTTCACTGATTTTATCCAATCCACAATTTTATATTCTGTTGATTATTTTTCTATTTATAATGAATATGGTGAATTATGTATTATTGGGCAATGTATTAAAGGCAGAAGAATTAGAACAGAAGAATCGACTGTTGGATGATCAGGTGACTCATCAGAAACAGAGGTATGAACAATTAGGAGAAGCGTATCGGGATATTAGAAGTTTTATGCATGATACGAAACATCATTTTCACTATATACAGGAATGTGTCAAGAAGAAGGAATATGATGTGATCATTGCACATACACAGGAAGCGATGGCAGATCTGGAATCCAGATATGCCACAGTGAATACAGGTTGTCTGGTAATTGATGCGCTGGTAAGTAATTATATCCTACAGGCAAAGGCAAAGCACATAGAATTGACAACAAGCCTGAGGATAGAAGCACAGAGAGTACCAATCTCGGATTACCACTTAGCAATTATATTAGGCAATCTGTTAGATAATGCATTAAATGCTTGTGTGGGACAGTTTGATCCGAAGATAGTGCTTAAAATACAGCAGGTCGAGAAGAATGCATTTGCAATATATATTGCCAACACATATGTGCCAGGACCGGACGATGAGGTGGCAAAGAATCCGAATGAGGTGGACTTTATTCATGGGTATGGACTGGATAATGTTAAAAAATCGGTAAGGAAATATGATGGAATTATGGAGATAAAACATGAGCAGGATATGTATAGTGTTGCGATCGTATTTCCGTTTGATGCATTGCATTATATAAGACCGTTGTAAAATATCTTGCTAAAGTTAATTCGGAACAGACTGACTCGGATGGAATCGAATAAAGTGTTTACGAGTGAAATAAAACGTGTTATAATTAACTCGGAAATAACCGAGTCGAAAGGAACCGAATTATATGAAGTTTGTTGGACGCAAAGAACAATTAAAAAAACTAGATAAAGTTATACACGCAGATGAAATGACCTTTTCATTGATTTATGGACGAAGACGGGTTGGAAAGAGTGAGTTAGTAAAGCAGGCTCTTTCAAAACATAATGGAAAGAACTTGTATTATGAGTGTAAGCAGGTTGCACAGAAGAGTAATGTTAATGGATTAAGTGAAATTGTATCTGAAGTCATGCATCTTCCAAAGCTTGGTTTTTCAGATATGGAATCGTTGCTTAATTATATATTTGAGCTGTCTACGCAGGAGAAGATTGTGCTTGTATTAGACGAATATCCGTATTTAAGGGAATCTGTGAAAGGCATGGACAGTATTTTACAGGCATTGATTGATAAATATAGAAGTTCTGCAAAGCTTACATTTATTATATTAGGCTCATATGTGGAGGTAATGCATTCTCTTATTGAACATTCCAATCCTCTTTATGGAAGAGTAGATCTGACAATTGATTTAAAGCAGATGGATTATTATGAGTCTTCGTTCTTTTATCCTAATTATTCGGCAGAAGATAAGGTAAGAATCTATTCCGTGTTTGGAGGTATTCCATATTATAATCGATTAGTTGACGATTCCAAAAGTGTAAAAGAGAATATAATTGAGTTGATTGCTTCGGCCGGGGCGCGTTTGGAGAATGAAGTATCCATGTATCTGAATGCAGAACTTTCCAAAATTGTGAATGCAAATGAGGTGTTTGAAGCATTATCCAGAGGATTTTCCAGATATAGTGATATTCTTTCGCAGTCTCATGTATCAAGTGGCCCAACTCTTGTGGATGTGCTTGATAAACTGATCCGAATGGAAGTTGTGACCAGGACAGCACCGATCAATGATCGCAATAACAGAAAGAAAGTTGGATACTATATTTCAGATAATCTGTCTTTGTTCTATTACAGATATATCTTTAAATATTCATCACAGATGAATATTATGGATTCTGAGGTATTCTATAATAAATATATTGAAAAGGATTTTGAGGAATATTATGTTCCACATCTGTTTGAAAATATATGTAAACAGTATTTAATTCGTAAAAACAAAGACGGAAAGATAGATCCTGTTTTTTCCCGCTCTGGATTTGAGTGTGAAAGTCGGGATGATGTGAAGTGGATTGAACTTGAAGAGTTATTTAGATAAAATTTTAGAAAATTGTGATTGACATTTTATCGGATTGCCCCTATAATCATATTTAGAGTGTTACTGATAAAGCAGGCATGACCATATTCGTAGAATGATACGTTTTTTGGTTATGCCTTTTTGTATATTCTTGAACCAGTGGTGAGAGGATGTGCAAAGGAATCGGGTGAAGGAGAGGAGGACAGAAGCAATGGAGCTGATTAAGGCACTGAACAATAATGTGGCATTGGTCTATGACGACAACAGGCAGGAAGCGGTCGTGATGGGAAGTGGAGTTGCATTTGGTTTGAAACCCGGCGGTTCTGTCAACCAGAGCCGTGTAGAGAAGTTCTTTGTTCTTGATGGTGAGAAAGGACATAAGGATTTTAACCGTCTGTTGGAACGAATCTCGTTAGATAATCTTGAATTGGCCAGCGATATTATCAAGCGGGGTGAGCAACAGTTAGGATACCATTGTAATGACAGTATTCTATTAACTTTATCAGATCACCTGGGAATGATGTTAGAACGTGTGAAAGAGGGCGTGTATTTTGCTTCGCCGCTGGAATGGGATATCAAGTTGATCTATCCCAAGGAGTATCGATATGCGATGACAGTGGTAGAAGATCTGCAACGGGATCTGAATACCGAGATTCCGGAGCAGGAGGCAGCATTTATTGCATTGCATTTTATCAATGCGAATCTGAACTTAGAAGGAATGCAGAATACGATTCTTGGCACAAAGATCATCCAGAACATCTTGAATATCTGCAAGATATACTATAAGAGAGAATTTGATGAGGATGATTTTGATGTCCGCAGATTTATCTCTCATATCCGGTATTTCGTGCAGCGCCAGATGAAAGGCGAAGTGTTAGATATTGATGAGACGATTGCAGAAGCTGTGATCGTAAGCTGTCCGGAAGACTATAAGTGTTCCTTGAAGATTGCAGACTTCCTGAAGAAGACCTATAACTGGGATATCAGCAGAGGCGAGATCTTATATCTGACATTACATTTGAACCGTATAGGCAAAAAAGCATAAAGGTGTTACTAGTACGACTAGGCATGACTCGGACGATACAGCGAATATGTATTCATACGCTGTGTCTGTTTCGGGTCATTTTTTATTCCTGACAATGAAATGATCAGGAAAGAAAGGAGAACAAGTATGAAATTTGAAAATGAAGCAAAGACGATTGTAGAGTTAGTCGGCGGCGAGAAGAACATTAACAATCTTGTGCATTGTGCAACAAGACTGCGTTTCGAGTTAAAGAGTGACGCAAAGGCAGATAAGGCAGCCTTAGAGAAATTGCCATATGTTATGAAGGTAATCGTAAGTGGAGGTCAGTATCAGGTTGTAATCGGACCGGATGTCAACAACTACTATAACGCAATTTTATCTGTAGCTAATATTGGGACAAAGAAGGAGAGCAACGAAGACAGCGGCGAGAAGAAGAGTCCGATTGACCGTCTGATGAAGGTTATTTCTGGTGCATTTTCTCCATTGATCCCATTACTTGCCGGTGCAGGTATGGTAAAGGCATTACTTACCGTATTGATCGAGTTACATGTATTAGGTTATGAAGATCCAACGTATTTGATCTTATCCGCAGCAGGAAATGCCGTATTCTATTTCCTTCCAATCTTCTTAGGAACAACACTTGCAAAGCAGTTTGGTGCAAATGCATATGTTGGTGGTGCAATTGGTGCAGCTTTGTTAGAGCCGAACTTTACCGGCTTGTTATCCGCAGAGGGCGGCGTGAATTTCTTAGGAATTCCGGTTACACCGATTGATTATGCATCAACGGTATTCCCAATCTTTATCGCAGTTATCGTATATAGCTTCTTAGAGAAGGGGCTTAAGAAGATCATTAAGAAAGAATTACAGTTGTTCTTAGTTCCAATGATCTGTCTGATGGTTATGGTACCATTTACAGCGATCGTATTCGGTCCGGTTGGTACAACTGTTGGTAACGTGGTAGCTGATATTGTTGTAAAATTATTCAGCTTTAACAAGATTATTGCAGGTTTACTTCTTGCAGCAGCTTATCCATTCCTTACAATCTTTGGTCTGCATTGGGGATTTACTCCGATTACGTTACAGAACTTAGACCAGTATGGTGGAGATATGATCGAGGGTGTTTGTGTATGTGCGGTATTTGCACAGATCGGTATTGCAATCGGTGCTTATCTTAAGGGTAAGAAGGGTTCTAAGATTCGTTCCGTAGCAGGACCTACTGTTATCACCGGTGTTATGGCTGGTGTTACAGAGCCAATCCTTTACGGTATTGTTATGGAGTATAAGAGATTAATGGCAGTTGTTGCAATTGCCAGTGGACTTGGTGGAGCGATCAACGGTGCACTTGGTGTTACGATGGATGAGTATGTATTCCACAACATTTTTGCTATGATCATGCAGACATATTCTCCATTTGTTGGTTATCTGATCGGTATTTCGGTTGCGCTTGTTGCGGGTGCATTGCTTACTTACTTCTGGGGTATCCGTCCAGAGGATATGAAAGACTTTGTTCCGGAACATGAAGAAGCAGAGCAGATCGAACAGGCACCAGCCGTTGAGAAGACAGCTGCAGTAGTATGTGCACCGGTAGCTGGTGAAGTAGTAGCATTAAAGGATGTTCCAGATGAGGTATTCTCAAGCGGAGTAACCGGAGATGGTCTTGCAATCAATCCAAGTGATAACAAGATTGTTGCACCGGCTGATGGTGTGATCAGTGCATTACTTCCATCCAAGCATGCGGTTGGAATGACACTTGCAAATGGTGCAGAGATATTGATTCATGTAGGTTTGAATACAGTTATGTTAGAGGGCAAAGGATTTGATGTTAAGGTAGAAGAAGGACAGGAAGTGAAAGCAGGAGAGACATTGCTTACATTTGACCGCAGCGTGATTGAAGGCGCAGGATACTCATTGATCACTCCAATTCTTGTGACAAACATTGATGATTTTGCATCCTTAGAAAAGACAGATGCAAAGAGTGTAAATGCTGGAGATAACTTATATAAAGTGATGGCATAGGAGAGCAATTATGAGAGATCATTTTTTGTGGGGCGGCGCAGTAGCCGCCCATCAGGTAGAGGGTGCATATGACCAGGATGGCAAAGGACTTAGTATTGCTGATGTGATGACTGGTGGCAGCCGTGAAAAAGCAAGGGAGATTACGGATGGAATTGTTGATGGCAAGTACTATCCCAATCATGATGGAATTCATTTCTATGAGTTATACAAGGAAGATGTGAAGTTATTTGCCGAGATGGGCTTCAAATGTTTCCGTACCAGTATCGCATGGAGCCGTATCTTCCCGCAGGGAGATGAGACAGAGCCGAATGAGAAGGGCTTGCAGTTCTATGATGATCTGTTTGACGAGTTATTAAAGTATGGAATTGAGCCGGTCATTACGTTGTCGCATTTTGAGATGCCGTATGGCTTAGTGAAGAAATATGGTGGCTGGCGTAACCGGAAGATGATTGAATTCTTTACCCGGTTTGCGCTTACTGTGATGGAACGGTATCGTGATAAAGTAAAATACTGGATGACATTTAACGAGATCAATAACCAGATGATCTTAAGCAATCCGATCTATGCATTTACCAATTCCGGTATTGTGTTCGAGGACGGCGAAGATCGTCAGAAGCTGGTATACCAGGCAGCACATTATCAGTTTGTGGCAAGTGCCAATGTGGTGAAGTCAGGTCATGCGATCAATCCGGAATTCCAGATTGGTTGTATGGTAGCGGCAACACCGGTATATGCATATAGCTGTAATCCGGATGATGTATTGCTGGCACAGAAAGAGGATCGCAAGAATCTGTTCTTTACCGATGTACAGGTAAGAGGTCATTATCCTGCTTACATTATGAAAGAGTGGGAGAAGAACGGATACGAGATGGATGTAACGGACGAAGATCTGCGCATTATTGCAGAGGGTTGTGTGGACTATATCGGTTTCAGCTATTATCTGAGCAGTGTAATGAGTGCAGATGCCAATATGGAGAAGCTAGGCAATGATCTGGCAGCCAGTGCGGATGCGGTACCGAATCCGTATCTGGAAATGACACCATGGGGCTGGACGATTGATCCAAAGGGACTTCGTTATGTCCTCAATCAGTATGCAGATCGTTACGAACTGCCGTTATTTATCGTAGAAAATGGATTCGGATACGAGGACGTCTTAGACAATGGAGAGATTACGGATGATAACCGGATTCAGTTCTTAGGAGATCATATCCGGGAAATGATGAAAGCCATCGAGGAAGATGGTGTCGATGTGATGGGATATACCGTATGGGGCTGTATTGACCCGGTATCCTTCACAACCGGCGAGATGCGCAAGCGTTATGGATTTATCTATGTAGATAAGATGGATGACGGAAGCGGCACCTATGCCAGAAAGAAGAAAAAATCATTTGACTGGTATCGGAAGGTGATTGCCAGCAATGGACGAGATCTATAATTTATTTTAATATAATAGCTGCACAATACACATGTAAGGCATTTTTAAACCCAGCCATGGAAAAGTATCATGATGGCACAGGTACGCTCGCGCTACAACTCGTACGCAATGGTACTAAGGCTCGCGATGATATCGCTTGCCAAGTGCCAGCGTACTCCATGTACCTGAGCTCATTCATGATAGACTTTTCCTGCTGGGTTTTGTTTGAGCTGACAATGCGTATTGTGCAGCTATATTTACGTTATCGAATAAATATAAACAGTAAAATAGATTATCCGATTAACCACTTATACTTCCCCAAGGTAATTTGGACAGGGATGATTATATAGAGCCCGGAAAGAATAGGATAGAAGTATTACGTGTAGAATAATGTAAAATTGAAAGAAAAGTTCGTGCATTTTAGTGTAATATTTAAATAAAAATACGTTGATTTTGACATGAATATATTATATACTACAAGAAAATGGATCAGGGTGGTGATAATATGTATAGGAAAGTTATGACATTTTTAGAAGAATGGAAACAGAATCCGTATCGAAAACCGCTTATTATACAAGGGGCAAGACAGGTGGGGAAGACATATTCCATTTTGGAGTTTGGAAGGACACATTATGACAATGTTGCGTATTTTAACTTTGAGACGAATCCCAAATTGTGCGAAACATTTGAGGAGGATATCAGTCCCGATTATTTGATTCCGATTCTGTCACATATTGCAGGGCAGACGATCGTCAGGGAAAAGACATTGATTGTGTTAGATGAAGTTCAATTGTGCGAGCGGGCATTGACCTCCTTGAAATATTTTTGTGAACAGGAGCCGGACTATCATATTATTGTAGCGGGAAGTCTGTTAGGAGTAGCGGTGAACCGGGCGCAGCTTTCATTTCCGGTGGGGAAGGTAGATATGAAAACAATGTATCCAATGGATATGGAAGAATTCCTGATTGCGATGGGAGAGGAGAAGCTGGTTGAACGAATCCGGGAGCATTTTCTCACGAATGAACCAATGCCTTCTGCGTTACACGATCATGCAATGCAACTGTATCGGCAGTATCTTGTTGTCGGAGGAATGCCGGAATGTGTTATGCAATATGTACAGACGAAGGATTATATATTGATTCGGCATACACAGGATACGATTCTTGCAAGTTATCTGAATGATATGAGTAAGTACAATAATACCAATGAGATCAAGAAGACAAGATTGGCATATGATAACATTACCGTACAGCTTTCAAAGAAGAATACCCGGTTCCAGTATAAGTTGATCAAGAAAGGGGGACGTGCTTCAGAATTTGAGAATGCAATAGAGTGGTTGTGTTTGTCAGGGGTTGTTTCTAAGATATACAGAGTGGAACAGATTAAGAAGCCGTTGGAAAATTACAGGGATATAGATGCATTCAAAATCTATGTGTCAGATCTGGGATTGTTGTGTGCGAAGAAAGATTTGGCGGCAGATGATATCTTGTATATGGTAGATGAGATAAATGATTTCAAAGGCGGTATGACTGAGAATTATGTGAATGCGCAGTTAATAGCAAATGCATATCACACATATTATTGGGAGTCGGAGCGTGGAGCCGAAGTGGATTTTGTGATTCAACGAGAAGGGAAGATCATTCCGATTGAGGTTAAGTCAGCGGATAATACAAGAGCGAAAAGTTTGAATGTATATATGAATACTTACAAACCGGTATATGCGATCAAGTTATCCTCTAAGAATTTCGCATATGAAGACAATAAGAAAGTAGTTCCGCTTTATGCGGCATTTTGTATTTAATAGATTCATATAGGAGATCATGAAAGGATTCTTTCGTGATCTCTATTTGTATGGCGTCTTTAATAAAATGGGCTGCGAAAACCTCTCTACGAGAAGGAACAAAAAGAGATATTGACACCATATTGTATATATGGTATATATACAATATGTATACTTGACAGGATGGTCAGCCATCCTATATCCCGGGAGGAAACAGATGGATATTATAATTAGTAACAACAGTAACAGTCCAATCTATGAGCAGATCACGACGCAGATTAAGGAGATGATCTTAAATGGAACCTTACAGGAAGGGGACGCTCTTCCATCTATGCGTACGTTGGCAAAGGATTTGCGGATCAGTATTATTACGACAAAGCGGGCATACGAGGACTTGGAACGGGATGGATTCATTGAATCTTTTACCGGGAGAGGGAGCTTCGTGAAGGCTGCCGGTAAGGAACTGATGCAGGAGGAATTGCTGTGTCAGGTGCAGGATTTAGCAGAGCAGACCTGTAAGAAGGCGGCACTCGCAGGTCTTTCTTTAGAGGAGCTGTTAGAGACGATACGACTGATCTATGATGGTGATTAGTGGAAAGGGAGCAGAGAATGAGTAATGTAATAGAGGTAGAAGATCTGTGCAAACGATATGATGGTTTTGCAATGGAAAACCTCAATCTATCCATTCCGCAGGGCGGTATTATGGGATTCATTGGGGCAAATGGTGCCGGCAAGACAACGACCATTTATTCCATATTGAATATTATCCCGGTTGATGCGGGCAGGATTCGGATCTTTGGCAAAGATTATAAGAAGGATGGGCAGGAGATCAAGCAGGATATCGGGGTTGTGTTTGATGAGATGGGATATCATGGGATTATGACACCATTGCAGATCAGCCGGATGATGAAGTCTATATATCATAATTGGAGTGAGACGGAATTTGCAAAGTATTTAGATCGCTTTGGTCTGCCATATAAGAAGCAGTGTGGAACGTTTTCGCGTGGTATGCGGATGAAATTACAGATTGCAGTAGCTTTATCGCATGGAGCAAAGCTGTTGATTATGGATGAGCCGACAAGTGGATTGGATCCGGTTGTGCGGAATGAGATGTTAGATATCTTTCAGGAGTTTGTGGAAGAGGAAGATCATACCATTTTGTTGTCTTCTCACATTATTGAGGATCTGGAGCGGATCGCGGATGAGATCGCATTTATTGATAAGGGAAGAATTCTGTTGGCGGATAATAAGGATGTGATATTAGAGCAGCATGCGATTCTGAAAGGCAGGAAGCAGGATATTGGAAAGATTCAGTCAGAGGATATGGTAGGGGTGAAACGGTCTGCGTATGGAGTTGAGATTCTGGTACATGACGCTCCGGCATGCCGGAGAAGATATCCGGAGTTTCTATGCGAGCCGGCTTCGCTTGAAGATATTATGCTTTATTATGTGAGTAGAGAAAGTAAAGGGATGGCAGGTGCAAGTGAGATGACTGTAGAGAACAAGGGGGCGTAGAAAATGGTCGGACTGATTCAAAAGGATATGTGTGTGTTACGCAGACAACTCTTGACTCTATTGGAGGTGGCAATTGGCGTTACGGTATTGGGCGTGTTGTTTTTCTTAAGTGCGAAGTATGGAAATGTTGCCAAAGAGCTTGCCGGTATGGAATCGGAACCAAATGGAGAAATGCTGTTCTTTGTTACATACCGGATGGCAATCTGGATGATACTGTTGATACCGATGACATTTCTAACGACAATACAGGAATGTTTTAAGGCGGATATGCAGGCCGGATTCTTGGTTGTCGCAGGTTCTATGCCGATATCGAAACGTACCTTGGTGTGCGCGAGATATGTGGGAAGTATGTTGTTGTCATTGTTTTGTCTGATGGTATCTCTGTTAGCAGGAGGACTGGTAGCCATGACAACGGATACGGTTGCATTTTCTGAGATCGCAAGATGGTGTCTTTGTGCATTTGCAGGGCTGGTTATCTATAATATGATCATTTTTCCGTTATTATACTGGTTCCGGGGAAAGAGGATGGATCTGATTATGTTGATCCCTCTTCTGACAGTGGGAATGTACATTATCATAAAAGGCGGTCAGTTAGATGATGCAGAGCTTACCGGTACATTGGTTTATTTAGGAGAACATGCAGCGGATTACACATGGATACTGTTAGGGATTATGGTGGTCTGTGTGGGAATATCGTGTGGGATTTCTGTGTGGTTAGAAGAGAGAAGGGGGCTTGGAAAATGATCGGATTATGCTATAAAGACATGATATGTGGAAAACTACGGTGGACGGTATTATGCGCGGTGGTGGTGTGTTTGCTGCCGATTGTAGTGGGCTATCTGGTTCCGGAAACCGTGCTTCCGTCAGATAATGTGAGTGTTCTGGTGCTTCTCTTTTTGGGAATTGGAAGTGTCTGTGCGTATGGTGTGCTGCTTGGAAATGTGGCACAGACAGTATTGGATACGGATAAGGGCAAGAATGCAGAGGCATATATGAGAAGTCTTCCTTCGTCGGCAGGCCGCTATGTATATAGCAAGTATATTGTGCTGGCGGCAATATTCGGACTGGTTACGGTTGACTTTGTGTTAGCCTTCTGGCTGCTTCGGGGAATCGGAAATGATCCGGGAGTACAGATGTTAGTTGGCGAATTGCTCCCTGCATTTCCGGCGGTATGCGGCTGCTGTCTGGTTGTTCTTGCGGTAGAACTTCCAATATGTTTCCGATTCGGAACGGAGAAGGGCAGTCAGATCCGGGTTGCATTTATTGTATTCCTGTTCTTTGGTGGCATTGTCTATCTGTTATTCGGTGATCTTACGATATTCGATCATTGGGATGCGGAACATATTTATCAATTCTTAGAACGGCACCCATGGATCATGAAGCATGGAAAGGGGACCGTTCCGGTGGTGTCGGTTGTTCTGTATGTGCTGTCAGCGAGATTGTCAGCGTGGTTATATACAAAGAAAAATGTGGGAGATTAGCCGACTAACTCCTTGTCACTTAGTCCATCTTCATGAAAATCTGGCTGTAGCATAACGAATCTAACCACATCGGCTGTGGTTAGATTTTCTGTTGTATTGATATATTGCATAACCTTTTCTAAGCGTTCTGTTTTTTTCTCTGCGTAAGCAGTGATACCGGCTACGAATCCAAAGTAAGAATTAGGAATATTGTTTAATTTGATAATTAATTCTTCCATTATTGATGTACCTCCTTATAATCTAAATTTTTCGACAATGTTATAATCATCATATCCGTGATTTTCAAAGTAGTACAAATAATAATTATTATCTGTACCTACAGAATAATGAATAGCAAATTTGTCGTTAATATATAATTTATAATCTGTATTTATTTCACTTATTATTTTGGCATATTCTGCTTTTGGTAGAATACAAGTTGGAAATTCAAATGGTATTCCATTCGAATCAAGTCTGTATATGGAATTCATGAAATGTTTCTCCTTTGTAAAATTTTATGAGAAAGAAGAAAACAAAAATACATACTATATTTCCTCAAGACTAATTATAGTATAATCTTTTCTTGTGGTACTGACAAGAAGTATATATTTGTTTTAATGGGAATCCTTCTCGTAGAAATAAATAGTTATGTGAAAAAGAAAATTAGATTTATTATTTTTGCAGATTGCATTTTTGTAAGGATATCAGTAAAGAGATAAGATGTCAATAAGTAATATTATTTGCAACATTATTCTGTTCCCGATTGTATATAAGGTAGAAGGATGAAAAACCTTACTACAATCAGATTAGGAGTGATGACTTATGAGAAAGATAATGATGACAATGGTATGTGCAGGAATGGTATTTACAATGGCGGGTTGTGGAGCACAGAGTAAGACGGTTACGGATCAGACTCCGGCAGTGATGACGGATACGAAAAAAGAGATTGTGTCAGATGATCAGACACAGATTCCGAATCCATTTATTGAATGTGAATCCCTTGAAGATGCAGAAAAATTAGCAGGATTTTCGGTGGAATTGCCAGATTCGTTGAGTGGATATCAGAGAAAGGTGATCAGTGCAGTCGAAGATGATATGATTCAGGTCGATTATACGAATGATGGGGATACTGTACAAAGTGAGGAAGAATTGAATCAGAAAGATTGGTCGCAGGAAGATTTTACAAACAAGGATGTCACAATTCGGAAAGCAAAAGAAAATGGAGATATCAGCGGAGATTACAACACATATTCGGAACAAAAGGAAGTGACAGTTGGCGATTCTTCTGTTACCATGAAGGGAAATGAAGGGATGATTCGTGTGGCTATCTGGCAGGATGGCGAATATAGTTATGCTGTAATTACGGGCGTTGCAGTAAGCGAAGAAACAATGAGCGAATGGATCAAACAGGTGAAGTAGCAGGAGGAAAACAGGATGCAACAGGTATTGTGTGCAACAGGAAAAATAGAACATAGTATATGCGATGTGTCTTGCTTGCATTTTCTACAGAAGATGTATCTGGAATGGAAGGATGGCATCCACTTGATGTTGTCCGACAGCCGGATATGGAAAGCTGTACAGCAGAAAGTATCTGAAGTGAAAGAGGACGCAATAGCGGATAAACCGGAGAACGATAAGGTTATATCCTTTCATGGAAAGGATTCCAATAAGCAGGCGGAGTATTTATTGGATACATATGGAAATTCAATTCTCCGATTTGCATACTCATATCTTCATAACAGGAGTGATGCAGAGGAAATTTTGCAGGATACGCTGTTGCAATATGTAAGGGTGAGACCGCTCTTTGAAAATACAAATCATGAGAAAGCATGGCTATTGCGTGTAGCGGCGAATCTTAGTAAGAACAAGATTTCTTATAATAAGTTGCGAATGACCGATGAATTGCAGGAAGAATTAGTTGCGGAGGAACAGGAGGATCTTGCTTTTGTGTGGGAGGCAGTGAAGGAGTTGCCGCAGCCGTATCGGGAAGTGGTTCATCTTTATTATGAAGAGTGGTATAGCACGAAGGAGATTGCGGTTTTGTTGCAAAGAAAGGAATCGACGGTACGCTCTGATCTTAGAAGGGCAAGAAAACGGTTAAAGGAGATATTGAAGGAGGCGTATGATTTTGAGTAAATATAATGAAGTAATGGAACGTCTTACAGTGACTCCGGAAATGAGGGAAGGAATCCTTCAAAATGTTGTGAAAGAACAGAAGGAAAATAACGAACAAACAAGGCACAGCATGTACAATCGGTATATTGCGATGGCAGCATGTTTTGTACTTGTATTAATAGGCGCGGTAGGTATACCCAAACTGGTAACTTTATATGATCAGGATGATCAAGGGAATAATTCACAACCGGCTACTACAGAATATGTGCAAGGTACATTCGTAGTGGAAGAGAAGAAAGATGTACAGGAACTATCCGACGTACTTGGATTTCCGGTGCAGGAGTTAGAGAACATTCCATATCATATAGATCAGACAGAGTATCTTGCATATGGCGAGGATATAGCAGAGATCAATTATATTGGAAAAGATCAGACTATCTGTTATCGCAAAGGAAACGGTACGGAAGATGTGTCCGGAATCTATGAAATCTATACGGATACGAAGGTGATCACAGTTAGAACGCAAAATGTTACAGTACGCGGAGAGGGAGATATCATTTATCTGGCAACATGGACGGATGGAACCTATGCATATTCTATCTATACTGAGCAGGGTGTGACACAGAAACAATTAGAGGATATGTTGAAATAGTTTAGAAAATGTTTAGATTCTACCTCTTGTTTGTTTCATATGATGATGTACAATAACATCAGGATAAGGGATAGGAGGTTATTTGTATGAAACAGACATCAGTAAAGCAGCGTATTTTTTTCTCTAATACGATCATGGTTATTTTGACATTGGTCTTATTC
>JBNMIW010000018.1:0-15487 GCA_050873485.1 Lachnospiraceae bacterium
CAGGTGCTTTCTTCTCTGCTGCCTTTGCAGTTGTCTTTGCTGCCGTCTTAGCAGGTGCTTTCTTCTCTGCTGCCTTTGCAGGTGCCTTTGTTGCTGTCTTTGTCTCTGCTGTCTTCTTTGTATCCGCCTTAGCTGCCTCTGCTGCCTTTGCTGCCTCTACCTTAGCCATAGCAGCCTTAACCTGATCTGCAGTACTCTTCTTTGTTGTTGCCATCTTAAAAATCCTCCACTTTAATTAAAAAATGTATGTAAAAAATTTCAAGTTACCTACTTATCACAACTCACATACTACTCTAAAAATTTAATATTTGCAAGCTTTTCGCCCATTTTCTCTAGTATTTACAAGCATTTGAGAAAAAATGGGAAGTTTACGGACATTTTGCACAAAGAAAAAGAGGAACCTGTTCGAACACTGATTCCTCTTACTTCTTCTTATGCTATTGTAAACCTCTTACTTGAAGTATCTGTCAAGTAAGCCTTTAAGTGCTTTACCATGTCTGGCTTCATCACGAGCCATTTCATGAACGGTATCGTGAATCGCATCTAAGTTGTTCTTCTTTGCGCACTTCGCAAGATCTACCTTACCTGCTGTTGCACCAAACTCACAATCTACTCTCCATGCAAGATTCTTCTTCGTAGATGCTGTCATATTCGGCTCAAGATCCTCTCCTAACATCTCTGCAAACTTAGCTGCATGCTCTGCTTCTTCATAAGCTGCCTTCTCCCAGTAAAGACCGATCTCCGGATATCCTTCACGATGTGCAATACGTGCCATACAAAGATACATACCTACTTCTGAACACTCTCCTTCAAAGTTAGCCTTCAACTGATCGAAGATATACTTCTTGTCCTCATCACTGATCTCAGGGTTGTTCTTAACGGTTGATGCATATACACCAAACTCATGCTCTGCTGCAAGTGTAAGATCTCCTTCTACTACTTTGAACTTATCTGCACCTACATGACATACCGGACACTCTGCTGGTGCCTGATCTCCTTCATACACATAACCACATACTGAACATACAAACTTCATAACGTTATCTCCTTTTCTATTCATTATTTTCGAATCAGGTAAACTGATTACTGTTTCTTTATAAAACAGTAATAATTACTGTTATTGTTATAATAACGTCACTTTGTTAAAATGTCAAGCATATTTTTTGAATAATTGAAAAATATTCTCCAATAACCAATATCAGGAACCATTCAATAATATATTCACGATTTCCTTCAGATTCATACCATTGGAAGCCTTGATAAGTACAACATCTTCCGGTTTCAAAGTTGCCATCAGATAAATAGCCGCTTCTTCATTATCCGAAAATGTATAGGTCTTAATTGTAGATTGATTTGCTTCCAATACGGATTTGATATTCTGTGCCAGTTCTCCTAATACAACCACTTCGTCGATTGGTTTACCAAGTAAGAACTGTCCAATTTCCTTATGGTATGCCACTTCATTCTGTCCTAACTCAAACATGTCTCCTAAAACCGCAACACGTTTTCCTTCACATGGCATATCACACAACACATTAATACTTGCCTTCATAGAGTCCGGACTTGCATTATATGTGTCGTCAATGATCGTAAATCTATGCTCTAAATGAATTACTTTCTGTCTTTGCCCTTCAAAACTTGCAAATGCCGCCGCAGCCTGCTCCATCGGAATACCATTCTCTTTTGCAACTGCAAGCGCTGCCACACAATTTCCTACATTATGTTTTCCCAATGTATTCAATGTAACTGCAACTTCCTCTGAACCATGCACACAGACAAACGTTGTATACTCGTCATGGTATACAATATCCTTCGCATAATAATCGCACCATTCCTGTGTACCATAGAACAGTGTACGACATGTAATATGTTCCGTAGCTACAGCATCCTTTAACAATGGATCATCCCCATTTAAAAAGAGTGTGCCGCCCTCCTTCATGGAATGTACAATACATAATTTCTGTTTCCGGATATTCTCCTGTGTTTTCATAAATTCAATGTGTGCAACACCAATCGTTGTCACAACTGCCATATCCGGTCTAACCATATCAGACAGAATATCCATCTGCCCTTCCTCACTGATTCCTAACTCCAATACCGCAATCTCATCTTCTGAACTCATACGGCTCAATGTGATCGGCACTCCAATCTGAGAATTCAAATTCTTCTCAGTATGAAATGTCTTCTTAGCAGATGCCAATGCCTGTGTGATCATTTCCCTGGTCGTTGTCTTACCAACACTTCCGGTAACTGCCACAACCGGAATCTGAATCAGCCGTTGGCGGATTGCTTTTCCAATCCGCTGAAGCGCATCTACCGTATCATCCACCCGGATATATGGTTTATCCGCAATCACAACCCCGTTATGCTGGGATGTCAGCGTTGCCGCACCTTTATCTAATGCCGATTCAATAAAACGATGTGCATCCACACGTTCCCCAATGATCGGTACAAACAGATCCCCTTCTTTAATGATCTTTGAGTTGATACAAATATCTGTGACCGGAGTATTCTCATCACCACATAACAACACTCCACCTGTCATTTCCACGATATCTTTTACAGTAATATTCTCCATAATCACTCCATCTCTCCAGTCTGTTTCATCATCTGTTCTATATACATGGCAACCCCATTCTCCTCATTCGAGGGCAGAACAGAATGTGCCATATTCTGTATCTCCGGATGAGCATTTGCAACCGCATAGAAACAATCACTTGCCTCCCACAATGCAACATCATTCAGATTATCTCCAAAACTGATCACACTATCATAATGTGCCTGTTTTCTCAGATAATTCAAAGCTTCTTTCTTAGATGCCTTATCGCTATAGATCTCTAACATATAGTAATCATCACTATAAATATCCTTATAGAATTCCGTCTTAATTCCCTTAACAACTGTCAGCTCCCGATAAAATCCTTCCAGTTTTTCTTTCGTCTCGCGAAGCATACAATAAATGATATCTTTCCCCGCAACCAGACTCAGATCCGGCACTTCGGTGAATTTCTTATCATATTTCATGATTCGTTCATTTCGGAAATAATTTAACGAAACGGATTCCACACTATCATAATATGCGCAAAATGTATCGCCGGTTAATCCATATAAAAAGCAATTCAAACCTCTTGTCTTGATCAGGCCGAGCAGCACCATAACGGTCTCCTCTGCCATAACTTCTTTTCGGATATATTGTTTGCTCGCCATATCATATACCAGCACACCGTTCATCAACATCACCGGCAGCTTCAGGTTCAGTGGCTCCACAATCTTCAATGCCGTTGTCGGTGTTCTTGCAGTCGATATCGTAAAATTCAATCCCCGTTCGATTGCCTGATTCACAACCCGAATCGTCACTTCGCTCAATTCTGCATTCCGATTCAGTAACGTTCCATCCAAATCACTTACATATAATCTCTTCATTTGTACTCCTCACGCTATCAAACTGCATAAGCAGTTTGCCTGTTTCCTCGTATTATACCTCTTTTTGCTACACCATGCAATCCGATTTCATCTATTCCATACCCGACCAGATTGCACGGATATGTTCTTCAACATTTTGAAGCGACACAATCTCATAATCTTCCCATTCTGCCGGAAATGTCTCCACCACCTGCCGGGTTGTAAACCGGTCATCCAACAACAAAATGATTCCTTTATCCTCCATTGTACGGATCACACGTCCCGCTGCCTGCTGTACCTTATTCATCCCCGGATAAAGGTATGCATACTCAAATCCTTTTCCTTCCCGTTCTTCAAAATAACGCTGCTGTATCTCCCTCTCGTTGCAGACCATCGGCAACCCCGTTCCAATAATGGCAGTTCCGATCAACCGTTCACCGACAAGATCGATTCCCTCCGAAAAAATTCCACCTAAAATGCAAAAACCAAGTACAGATTCTCCGTCTACCGAAAACCGCTTTAAAAACTGTTCTCTCTCTTCCTCTGAAAGATGAGCCGTCTGCTTTACAATCCGGATATCCGATAGCAACCCCATCTGCATTGCCGTATCATACACATCTTCCAACATTTTATAGGATGGGAAAAATGCCATATAATTTCCGGTCTTGCCATGCACCAGGATATCCAAATATCTCGCCATCTTTTCATACTGAACCGGACCACGTTCCCTGTACCTGCTGCTGACATCTTTTCCGATCAGTAGACCTCTGTGTTCTTTGGGAAAAGGCGAAGGAATATAGATTGCATAATCCTCCTCACTGTCATGCAGTAGTTCTTTGTAATAACGAATCGGCAGCATAGTCGCCGAAAAGAATATCGTTGCATTTCCCTTTTCGATACAATCATTCAGATTATGTGCCGGATGAATACAGTATAGTTTGATCATAAAAGATTTGTCCGACACCTGTTCGCCATATATCTCGTAACTGTCATCAACCAACTCATATATATTCAGGAATTGATTGATCTGAAAATAGAACTCCAGGATCTCATCCTGATGTGGTTTCAATGCACCAATCTCTTTACTCTCTTCCATAAAGGATTCCATCTGTGCATGTAGCCGCATGATCTTGACATATAATGATTCCATATCCTCGATCATCACATATCCTTTTGCGGTGTCACATTCCTTTTTTAATGCCAGCATCTCCTTGTTGCAGGATGCTAACAGTCTTGCAATCTTCGCATTATACGGAAGTAACAGTTTCCGCATATTCAGAAAATCCTCCTTATAGATTGCCGCACTGTACATGGAAGAAGCACGATCCACCAGATTATGTGCCTCATCCACTAAAAACAGAAAATCCCCTTTTGCCCCTTCTGCAAAATAACGCCGAAGTTTCACTCTTGGATCAAACACATAATTGTAATCACAAATAATTCCATCTACAAACAGACTTACATCCAATCCTAACTCAAACGGGCACACCATATGTGCATTTGCATACTGTAACAACACATCTCTCGTAATATTAAACTCATTTGTCACACAATCATATATTGCCTTATTGATACGATCATAATGTCCTTTTGCATATGAACAACGTTCCGGATCACATTCCATCTCCTCTAACGGACAGATTTTCTCTTTCGCTGTGATCATAACACTTTTAAAATACAGACCATGTGTCCGTAATATCTCTAAACTGTCAACCGCAACCCCTCTTGCGATTGTCTTTGCCGTCAGATAGAATAACTTCTCCGCATATCCATCTCCCATTGCCTTAACCGAAGGATACATCGCCGCCATCGTTTTTCCGATCCCTGTTGGTGCCTGCACAAACAGATTCTGCCGTTTCTTAATGCACAGATATACGGTTCCTGCCATATCCCTTTGCCCTTCCCGGTAAGCATATGGAAATTCCAGATCTTCAATTGATTGATTCCTAAGTGCCCGGTTATCCACCTCAAACTGCGCCCATTTTCCGTATTCTGCAGCCAATTCTTCAAACCACTTTGCAAGTTCCTCATAAGTATATGGAATTCGGAACCGTTTGATCTCCTCCGTATCCAGATTGCAATACGTCATCTGTACTGTAATCTGCTCCAGTTCATGATCGTGTGCATAGATATAGGCATAGCACATTGCCTGTGCCTGATGTACAAAAACAGGACATTCCATATGCTCCAATTTCTTATATACACCTTTGATCTCGTCAATCGTCACCCCGTCTTCTTCCGTTAAAATGCCGTCCGCCCGGCCTTCTATCGTAAGTTCATAATCCGGTTGTTCAATTGTAATCGAAAGGGGTACTTCCGCTTCATAATTCAATCCCATCTTCCCCTGGATCTTACGATGGATCCGACCTCCTTCCAACATCGCATTCTTTGAAAAGCTACCGTCTCCACTCGCAATATCCCCACTTCGGAAAATGAACTCAACCAGTCCGCGTACCGAAATCTGTATCTGATACATATGCCATGTCCTTTATCTACCCGTCTCTTTTTAAAGAAACGTAACTATCTATATCCTGCCCTAATGTCACATCAAATAACGCATGCCCATTCAGCAAAACCGATCATTTCAATCCAGAATATACGATTCTGGTTCCTGTCACCTTTGCATTTGCCTCATCCGTCAGCAAAGCAAGCAATTTCAGTCCAAAATCAATACAAGTTCCCATTCCTCTGCTGGTAATAAACTGTCCGTCTACAACAACCGGATCTGTCAGCTTATTCGCACCGATCAATCCGTCTTCCATACCCGGGTAACAGGTTGCATTCCTGCCTTCTAACAATCCCATCTCCCCATATACAGTCGGTGCTGCACATACTGCGGCAAGATATTTGCCTTCTCCATGATACTGCTCGATCAAACGTGTTAACCCTGCATGCGCTTTCAGGTTCGTTGTGCCAGGCATTCCTCCCGGAAGGATCAGCATCTCTCCTGTTGTAAGATCTGTCTCATCAAATAACAGATCTGCACGAATTGTAATTCCATGCGAACCGGTTACATCATAATCACCGGTCACGGAAACCGTCTTACAATCCACACCGCCACGACGTAACAGATCTACAACGGTTAATGCTTCTACCTCTTCAAATCCGGTTGCAAAAAATAAATATGCTATCTTCATATATTCACTCCTCCTATGAGTCATTTCTTTCATAAACAAATCAATTGTATCATAATCCATTCTCTAATGCTATAATAGATTATGCAAACAACATTACACAAGGAGGAATTTCATATGGAGATCGAACGTAAATTTCTAATAGACAAGGCGCAATTACCCAATGACTTGGAATCTTATCCTCATAACCGGTTAGAGCAGGCATATATCATTACGAATCCGGTACTGCGTATACGTCAAAAAAACAACCAATATATCTTAACGTATAAAGGGGAAGGTCTGATGTCAAGGGAAGAGGTGGAATTCCCGCTTCCACAGGAAGCCTATGAGAAGCTTCTGACAAAGACAGAAGGAAACATTATCAGCAAAACCCGGTACAAGATCCCGGAATCAAACGGTCTTACAATTGAATTAGATATCTTTCATGGATTATTCGAGGGACTATACCTCGCAGAAGTAGAATTCGCAGATGAAGAATCCGCACTGTCGTATAAACCACCGGTTTGGTTCGGAAAGGAGGTAACCAACACCTCTACTTTCCACAACTCTACCTTAAGTCAGATGAACAAAGAAGATATTGTAACATTGATTGCCTCTTTATAGGGCATCCTGTTCCATCTTCATTGCCACCATGGCTTTGTTCATCAATATAACAGTTACCAACATATTAAATGCACTTCCGGTCAGTACAAGTACCGCAGAACCGATACAGTATGTGACAGCCATCACAAGTGCACCGAATACCTGTGCAAACATTGCGATCTTGTACATCTTACCAAAGGTAATGTCCAACATCATGGTCTTAGACAACAGATACATAACAAGCGCATAGAATACTGCCGTAAACAGGTATTTCACAAGTACAAACAAATAGATTCCAATATAGATCACTACCATCAGCACATAAAACATCGGTGCCGCTTCTGCCAGACTTTTATTGTTGATGGTAATATCTTTGTAATCTGAGAATTTCTGTTCCTGTACTAATTTACCTACACCGGCAACTTCATTATATAAGAGCATATTCGACTTGCTGACCATAATTGCTTCCACGACATTTGCAGGAATATCATCCTTGGTAAACTTTTTCTTGTCTGTATCAACTATAATGTACACGCCCATGGAATTGTCCTGCTGTTCGATCTTTTCATCCAAGGTAAATGTTCCTTTTTCCAAAGAAAACTGCGGAATCTGATTCTCTATAATATTGTGGATTCCTCCAAGACCAGCCACTGCTCCCAATGTTGGAATTGCATACTGAATAAATGAAACAAGAAAAATAACAAGTGCAAAAAATCCAACCACACTTCCACTGCTAAGTTTTAATAACTTTCCATAATCCCTCGGTGCCAGCATCGCTGTTATAAAACGATCTGCTATACTCATTTTTTTCTGTTCCTGTTCGTATTCCGGATTTGTATATTCCATCTTATCCTCCATCTACTCTTCCTCTATATCCTGATCTGGAATCGGAAGAATCATTGTAATCACCGTACCTTTTCCCGGTCTGGACACAACTTCTGTACGGGCATGTGTATTCTTCTTTAACTGCTCTAACGTTACTTTCAACGAAGTTGCACTTGTCTTCTTTAAATGATCTGTATCAAAACCACATCCATCATCAATTATCTGAATTGCATATCCATCTTCTCTTTCATAAGTACGAATCACCACATTGCCTTTATTGTCTTTCCCTGCAACTCCATGAACAACTGCATTTTCTATCATAGGCTCCAATGTCCTCCGGGGTACTTCAAATGCTTTGACTTTACATTCTAATGTAAAATCAAGTCCGGCATTGCGTGTCTTTTGCAGTGTCAGATAAGCAAGTATATGGGTTAATTCTTCTTCAAATGGTACCAATTCAAAAGGATGTTTCATTGCCATCAGATTATATCGAAAATAAACTGAGATATAGTATAACATCTTCGCACTGTTTGCGGAACCATTTTTTATCAGATTCTGCATTGTATGAAACGATGCAAATAACAGATCCGGATTCAATTCCTCAACGATCTGTTCCCGTTGTACATCCGTCTCTGTCTCCTCTATATTTGCCTCTTCCTGCGGAGTAAATGCTATCAACAGGGAAACACCCAGGATCACACAGTAGTATAACAAAACTCCCACCAGAATATACACAATGTTTGTCCGTTTTGAACCATTTAAAACAGAGTGAACAATTTGCAGACACGCACTGACCACCAATATCACATTGGCCCACAAGACCGCTCTTTCTTCTCTATGTTTATAGATTCCCACCGAAATGCCTAACACTACTGTAAATGCCGTTACAAGCAATGCCGCAAAGATTACCGTTGCGATCTCGATCGTGTCAAATGCTACCAATGTTAATCCCTGTAAAACCATGACACTGATAAACCACACACTGACCAGCAGACTTCCCATATCAGTCATGGACATCATTCTTTTACGGTTTGTAAAGCTGCGAATGATCATAAGATGCAGAAACAATAATAGCAGGATCATACACACTTCTAAAAAATATATACCAAATGTCCACGGAATCCATATTTTTACCAGACTACACCGCATAAGAAACAACGCACCACATACGACCATTTCTGCTGAACTATATCGCAATGGTCTCCGATAACGTATCTTATTTTTAACCAGACAACTCACCAGAAGCAAGCACAGTCCACACAATAGCAATATGATTCCTATGATCAGATAGCTTCCATTCTCTTTCCATGCCGTTCCAAGTACCTGTGCATAATCCCCTTCGTAGATCGGCTCTACCGAAACAGAATTCCGTTCCACACTCGTAAGCTGAATCGTCATTGTCTTGTTCTGGTATCCGGATACAATCGGAATCATATGCCTTTGCGGTAAATGTCCCTCCCGATCCCCTGTTTCATATATGACTTCTCCATCAATTGTTACCCTAACCTTTTCACCCTTCGTAGAAAGAATCAGATATCTGGTGTCTAACTGCATACTCGGTACCTTATGCGTAAGGGTAACGGTCGCTCCTTTTTTCAATGCAAAGGAATCCGGAAAATTCGTCACCTTCCGAACATATCCCTCCGGCACACTCTTCGCATCCGTTGTCTGCATAAATGCCTCTACCACCGCATGGTCACTCGGTTCATAAACGGCAATCCACCCTTCCGAAAAATCACTCACTCCGGTAATCTCACCATTTTTCGCAATATTCGGTTTTTGAAACACGGCAAAAAAGCAGAGCAGCAAAAGTGTTGCTCCGCACAATCCTCCCAGCAGGATATGAAGTTGTCTGTCTGTTAATCGGAGCATCTTGTCCATCTCCTTACATCAGCTCTGTTTATTCACGTTCAGATCAATCCATAATGTTTCAATGCGTTTGCAATTCCATCCTGTAATACATCTGTTGTCTGATATTCAACGATCTGTAATACTTCCGGTACGGCATTTCCCATACCGACTGCATGTGGAACATATTGTAACATTTCCATATCATTTATGGAATCCCCAAATGCATAACAATCCGAAAGTTCTGCTCCAAAATATTCCATGACATACCGGATTCCGGTCGCCTTACTATAACCACCCGGTACCGCCTCGATCACGCTTTTGCCATGCGGAATCAGATTAAACCGATCGGCAAACATTTTATGAAATGCCTCTTTGTCACTGTCCGGCATACAGGAGGTTGTAAACTTATCATAGCACAACGAATCATCCTCTATCGTTCCGATCGGCTGATCCACATTTTTTGAGAAATAATCATAGATATATTCCATGAATCCTCCTTGTCCATAATCTCCATCAATGAACAGACGGTCTTTTCCTTCAAATACGGTCTGGTATTTCATTGCATGCAATGCATCTGCATACTTCTTACAGTCTTCTTTGGGAAGTTCTGCATGAAACAGTTCCTTTCCCTCGTATTCAATGTATGTTCCACATCCACACACCATGCCATCAAAGGCAAAAGACCGCAAATTGCGGTCAATTGCTGTCTTCACTCTTCCTGTATTAATAAAGATCTTATGTCCATTGGCTTTTGCCTGTAACAAAGCATCTCTCGTACTATCCGGCATGCGATGTGATTCATCTAAGGTGATCAGTGTTCCATCAATATCAAAAAATAATAATGCTGGCATATCGATTCCTTTCCTTATCAATCCCTATCCAAATGTTATCCGACATAGAATATCTTACATCTGCTTTAACAGATTTACCATTTCGATCGCACCAAGTGCACAGTCATATCCCTTATTGCCCGCTTTTGTTCCGGCACGCTCAATTGCCTGCTCAATATTCTCTGTTGTTACGATACCAAACATAACCGGAATTCCCGTCTGTAACGAAACCTGTGCAACACCTTTGGATACCTCATTACATACATAGTCATAATGACTGGTTGCTCCACGAATAACCGTTCCCAAACAGATTACTGCATCATACTTTCCAGACTCTGCCATCTTCTTTGCAGCAACCGGAATCTCAAATGCTCCGGGTACCCAGGCAAGTGTAATATTATCTTCCGGGATATCATGACGGGTTAATCCATCCATTGCACCACCGATCAGTTTGGATACGATAAATTCATTAAATCTTGCGGCAACAATACCGATCCTCATGTCATTTGCAACTAATTTTCCTTCTAATGTGTTCATAATCTTAACTCCTTATATTTCTTATTGTTATAAATTGTTTTTGTAATCTGTTTCAATATTCTTTCTGACATCTGCATTTGAATTTATTTATAATTCAGAATATGTCCCATCTTCTCCTGCTTTGTCTTCAGATAAAAAGCATCATATTTTCCGGGTTCCATAATGATCGGAACACGCTCTACAATATTCAATCCGTATCCCTCAAGTCCATATACTTTGAGTGGATTGTTTGTCATCAGACGCATTTCTTTTACACCAAGATCGACTAATATCTGCGTACCGATCGTATAATCTCTCGCATCCTCCGGGAATCCAAGTTTCAGGTTCGCTTCTACTGTATCCAGTCCCTGATCCTGTAACTGATATGCACGGATCTTATTGATCAGTCCGATTCCACGGCCTTCCTGACGAAGATACAGTAACACACCACGGCCTTCCTTTGCAATCATCTTCATTGCCGCATCATACTGCTGTCCACAATCACATCTTGCAGAGCCGAGCGCATCTCCGGTCAGACATTCTGAATGTACACGACATAAAACCGGTTTTCCATCGTGGATATCCCCTTTGACTAATGCTACATGATGTTCACCATTTAATTTATTGACATATCCATAGATCGTAAATTCACCATATCTTGTCGGCATTTTAGCATGTGCCACACATTCTACAAACACCTCATGCTCTTTACGATACTGGATCAGATCTGCAATTGTTCCAATCTTTAAGTTGTGTTTCTTTGCAAATGCGATCAAGTCTTCCTTTCTCGCCATCATACCGTCTTCCTTCATGATCTCACAGCAAAGACCAACCGGTTTTAATCCGGCAAGCTTCATAAAATCTACGGTTGCTTCGGTATGTCCCTGACGTTCGATCACACCACCCGGTCTTGCCTCAAGCGGGAACATATGACCCGGTCTTCGGAAATCCTCCGGTTTTGCATCCTCTTCTACAAACTTTCTGGCAGTAATGCCTCTCTCATATGCAGAGATTCCGGTTGTAGTACTCACATGATCAACGGATACAGAAAATGCTGTACAGTGATTGTCCGTATTGGTAATGCACATCTGTGGCAGGTTCAATTTATCCGTATAACTTGCATCCATCGGCATACAGATCAAACCTCTTGCATATGTTGCCATAAAATTCACATTCTCTGTTGTGGCAAACTCCGCCGCACAGATCACATCTCCCTCATTTTCTCTATTCTCATCATCTAAGATGACAATACATTTTCCAGCCTTCAGATCTTCGGCTAACTCTAACGTTGTATTAAATTCTGACATAATTGCTCCTTTCCAATCTTGTATATTACTCTCATTTGATTATCGTTTTTATCATGCAAACCCATTCTTAGCAAGAAAATCCATGGATATTCCTGTTGTTTTGGTATCCTCTTCCACTTGTTCGTCAAAATGCATCAGTTTCTCAATATATTTTCCCACAATATCATTTTCTAAATTTACGATATCTCCCGCCTTCTTAGACAATAATATTGTATTAGCGGCGGTGTGCGGAATCAATGATACTTTGAAACATTGGTTATCTACATATGCAACCGTAAGCGATACCCCATCAATGGCAATTGAGCCTTTTTCGATAATATATTTTAATAATTTTGCCGGTGTCTTAACCGTTACCCATACCGCATTATCTTCCTTGACAAAGCTTTCGATCTCTCCGGTTCCATCAATATGTCCGCTTACGATATGTCCACCAAAGCGTCCATTTGCAGCCATTGCACGTTCCAGATTCACTTTGCTGCCTGCTTTCAAACTGCCGAGTGAAGACCGTCGCAGCGTTTCTGCCATGACATCCGCCGTAAAAGATTCTTTCGTCTTATTTGTCACCGTCAGACACACACCATTGACCGCAATGGAATCACCAATATGCATATGTTCAAATATCAGGTCACCGGAAATAGTCAGTGCAGAGGATTTCACACCTTTCTTTACGGAAAGGATGGTCCCAATCTCTTCCACAATTCCTGTAAACATGTTTTCACTTCCTAACATAAAAAAGTCCTGAGGTTCATACCTTCAGGACTTAACTTCTTATTACTTATCATATCGGACTTCCCAACTTCCACTGTGTACACTTCACAGCTATATGTTCCATCCTCTCTTCTTCCATCCAGACTATACTGTCGGCACCGGAATCTCACCGGTTCCTGCCTTGCGGCTCGCGGGCTTAGAAAGCATTGCTTTCCTTACCGCCGGTGGGGACTTGCACCCCGCCCTGAAGAATAATTCATTTGTCGGTGCTTATTATAACGCTTCATACAAAGATATGCAAGTGTATATTTCAATTTACCATATATTGCCAAAAGCGATATTACCCGGCTTTTTATTTTTCTTCATCCGTTTTGTTTAACACATCATAAGTAAGCAAAATGTCTCCTTCAATTTTATCCGCAGTTAATAATTGACATTCAATACCTTCCGTTGCATATTCTACACCTTCTCCACCAACCGGCGTATACAGACCTGCCCCGCCAAAAAGTTTCGGTGCAATGTACGCCTCGATCCGGTTCACGATTCCCGCCTGCAATGCTGCATAATTCAAGGTTGATCCACCTTCTAACAGAATTCCGTCAATCTTACGTTCGCCTAACTGTCTCATCAGATCCTTTAGATCTAACCGATCATTTACTTCTTTGACAACAAGAACCTCTACGCCCTGTTCCTCTAACACTGCTTTTTGTTCATTCCAAAATCTGGTATATTCTGCATGCGGTTCGATTGTCGCAACGATCGTTGCAACTTCTTTCGCTGTTGTAACTACCTGACTGGATAACGGAATCCGCAGCTTGGAATCGCAGATAATACGGATTGGATTTCTTCCTCCATCGATTCTGCAGGTAAGCATTGGATCATCATTTAATACGGTTCCTATTCCAACCATAATTCCCTTTAGTGCATTCCGTGTCTGCTGTACTCTCGCTCTGGATGCCTCCCCGGATATCCATTTGGAATGTCCGGTTCTGGTTGCAATCTTGCCATCTAACGTCATAGCGTATTTCATCACTACATACGGAGTCTGTGTTGTAATATAGTGGAAGAACACCGGATTCAATGCATCACACTCATCCTTCAGTACCTCTGTCTCCACTTCAATCCCCGCCTGCCGTAACTGTTCGATTCCCTTTCCTGCCACTAATGCATTTGGATCATTGGAACCCACATATACTTTTCGGATACCATGTTCTATGATTGCCTGTGTACAAGGAGGCTGCTTGCCAAAATGACAACACGGCTCTAATGTCACATACATCTCTGCACCCTTTGCATCCTCTGCACATTTCAAATTTCGAAATGCATTCCGTTCCGCATGCAGATCCCCATATTTTGCATGATATCCTTCACTGATGATCTGACCATCCTTTACAATCACCGCACCTACCAACGGATTCGGATTCACTTTACCTATTCCCTTTTTCGCCAGCTCTATCGCACGCCGCATATATTTTTCTTCCATATTGTTTCTCCGTTTCTTTTTTATTATTATCATTGTACCATATATCCCATATTTTTTTCACTTCCATTTCGAATATTTCTTGAAACACATCTACAAATAGGATAAAATAAGATTAGCTGTGAATATTCACAATTATATGAACATATTTGGGAGGTTACGATATGAGATTAGTTACTCGTTCTGATTTTGACGGACTTGCCTGCGGAACTTTGCTATTAGAAGCAGGCGTAATTGATTCCTGGACATTTGCACATCCAAAAGATTTACAGGATGGCTTGATTCCAATTAATGAGAATGATTGTCTTGCCAATGTTCCATTCGTAGAAGGCTGTGGATTATGGTTCGATCATCATTCCAGCGAACATGAGAGACAACAGTTAGAAGGCAAATACAAAGGGGAGAGTCGCATCACTCCATCTTGTGCCAGAATCATTTATGAATATTATGGTGGTGAAGAACGTTTTTCCCACTTTGATGAAATGATGGAGGCGGTAGACAAAGTAGATTCCGGTAATCTGACCATTGATGAAGTACAGAATCCAACCGGCTGGATCCTGATCGGTTTCTTAATGGACCCGCGAACAGGTCTTGGAAGATGGCGCAACTTCACAATTCCAAATTATCGCCTCATGGAAGAACTCATGCAGGCATGCCGCACCATGAATACAGAAGAGATTCTCAACCTTCCGGATGTAAAGGAACGAATCGAAGTATACTTTGAACAGACTGAGAAATTTAAAGAAATGGTCAAAGCACATACCCGCGTTGAAAAAGATGTAATCATCTCTGATCTCCGTGGTGTTGATCCAATCTATTCCGGTAATCGTTTCATGATCTATAGTATGTATC
>JBNMIW010000019.1:0-14969 GCA_050873485.1 Lachnospiraceae bacterium
ATCTTTAACAGAGGGGGAAACTGCAACACTTTCTGCAACCGTAACTCCGACAGAAGCAAACCAGAAAGTAACCTGGACATCTTCTAATGAAACAGTTGCTACAGTAGACACGGCAGGAAAAGTGACTGCTATTGCGGCAGGCGATGCGCAGATTATAGCAACAACAAAAGATGGTACAGCATTAACGGCAACGTGTACAGTAACAGTAACGGCAGCGCCAAAGGCAGAGCTTGTAGCAAAATCAACATCTATAACTTGTGACAAATTAGAGTATGGATATACGATGGGGTCATCCGCAAGTGTTGTGATTACCAATCAGGGAAATGCAGATGCAGATACCACAATCGCAATGGAAAAAGGTTCCGCAAGTGCATTCACCTTGATGGGAGAGGTTTCCGCGATTGCGGCCGGAGCGGATGCAACGCTTACAGTGCAGGCGAAAACAGGACTTGCAGCCGGAGCATATACAGACAATATTAAGGTTACATATGGCAAGAATGAGTTAAGCATTCCGGTAAAGGTAAATGTTAGTAAGAGAGCGATTACCATTATGGCAGACAATAAAGAAAAGACATATGGAGATGCCAACCCGCAATTGACCTATCAGATCACAACTGGAAGTCTGTTAAATAGAGACAGTGTAGATGTTACATTATCTACATCAGCAACGGCAGATTCGGATGCAGGTACATATGAGATTGAGGTTACAACAGGAACAAATGCTAATTATGATATTACATTGGTGAATGGAACGTTGACAGTCAATCCAAAAGAAATAGCAGAGGTGGTTTTCCCTACCGCAGGCGATATCGAGGTGGGTGAATCATTGGAAAAGGCATCGTTGACAGGCGGTTCTACAGAGTACGGAACGTTTGCATGGGTTGATTCTTCTGTCACTCCGACAAGAGGAACCTATCAGGGTGATGTCAAGCTGACATTATCAGACAAGGCAAAGACGAATTATATATTTAGTAATGTGGTTGGATATGATGCATCAGCAGGTACAATTACACGGAAAGTTTCTGTAAATGTAAAACGTGCAGGACTTCCGGCTATCACATTCCCGACAGCATCTGATCTGGTGTATGGTCAGAAGTTAAGTGATGTCGTATTGACAGGAGGTTCCACGGCATATGGAACATTTACATGGAAAACACCAGATAGAACAGTAGAAGAACAGGATGTTACAGCAGGCAGCTTAACAGCTACCATGAAGTTTGCCTGGAGTGAGCAAGCAATGGCAGATTATGGAATATCAGAAGAGGATGAGGACGCAGTCCTGACAAAAGATATTACGGTTATTGTTGCAAAAGCAGATTGCACCCAGACAGCAGAGAAGCCGGTTTTGGCAAAACGTACTTCAAACAGCATTACAGTAAATGCGGTAGATGGTGTAGAGTATTCGTTAAATGGTAAGGATTGGATTCAGAAAAAGGCTGGTGAAAGCACAGTAACATTTACCGGATTGTCTGCATTTACGAAATATTCTGTTGTGGCAAGATATGCCGAAACAACAACACACAAAGCAGGAGTAGTATCCGACAAGACAGACGTTTATACGTTGGTAAAAGATCCATATGTTATTGATGTCTCAAAGGTAGCAGATACAAACTACATGGACGCATTACGGGATGAGAACGGAACAACGACTGCAACATTGACAGATAATGTTCTGACATTGGATAAAAAGGATAAAACATATACAATCTGTGGTAACAATGAGGATATTACGGTTAAGGCAGATAATGTAGCTAAGATTATATTCAAGGATGCAAAGATCAAAGATCTGGTGATTTCAAATACAGAGGATACAGTCAATACTATTATCCGGATTGACAAGTCTTCTACCGGAACCGTAACAGACGATGTTGTGATCAAAGGCGGAATCAAGGCAGATAAAGGATCTATTACAATTACAGGAGATGGTAAATTAAGCTCCGGAAGGATTGAAGCAACCGGTTCTGTTACCATTGAGGATGCGAATATCAGTGTAAGCGGTGAGAAAGATGTTCCGGCAATCAAGGGAGATAAGGTTACGATCATGGATTCAACAGTAAAGGCAGATGTACCAAAGGATTCTTCTAAAAAAGCAATTGAGTCAGATAATATCACGTTGATTGGTAAAAATGACATTTCATCTACGGATGGAGATAAAGATATATATTCATCCGAGCCAAAAGATGAGAACGGACAGGTGCTTACACAGTATGAAGTGAAATATCTTGATTCGGATGGAAACGAAGTGAAGGCTTCAGAAAAAGTGTATAAGGGAACAGAAGTTACATTGCCGAAGGTTCCTGCAAAGAAAGGTTATGCCGGAAAATGGAAAGATGCATCCGGCAAAGTATATGAGGTTGGAACAAAACAGGTGGTTACCGGTGATGTAACCTATACAACAACATATGAGAAAATTCTGGTGACTAAGATAACATTAGACAGCACTTCGGAAACATTAACTGTTGGCGATGATACAACATTGATAGCAACGGTAACACCAGATGATGCATTTGATACGTCCGTACAATGGTCAACCAATAATCCAAATGTTGCGACTGTAGCAGATGGTACCGTGACAGCGGTAGCCGCAGGAACAGCGGAGATCACAGCAACTGCCAAAGATGGAAGCGGTGTGAAAGCAACCTGCCGGGTTACGGTCTTGGCAAAGGCAAATAATGATTCAGATCAGAATAATTCGGATGATGATATGGATAATGATGAGCCTGTAGATGTGGAAAAAATTACGATTACGGGTATTACCAAGAAAGTTGCACCGGGTAAGCGAATTACACTGAAAGCAAATGTATTTCCGGCAAATGCGGATAATCAGGATGTAACCTGGTCAATCCGTACTGCGGATAAGAAATATGCAACCGTCAACAGCAAGGGTGTTGTTTCCGTGAAGAAGAGTGCCAAAGGCAAGAAAATTGTTGTTATAGCAACTTCGGATGAAGATGATTCCATTCAGGCAGTTTATCAGATTACGGTTATGAAACAGGCTGTCAAGAAAGTGAAGCTGATCGCAAAGACAAAAACCTTAAAGGTTAAGAAGTCGACAACGATCAAAGCAGTGCTTTCACCGTCGAAAGGAATCAGTAAAGAAGTATCCTGGACATCATCCAATCCAAAGATTGCGACGGTAAATGCAAAAGGTAAAGTAACCGGAATCAAGAAAGGAAAGGTTAAGATTACGGCAACTGCAAAGGATGGAAGCGGTAAGAAGGCAAGAATTACGATTCAGGTAAAATAATATAAATGAATTGTAATAAGAAATGCGGAATGGTATACTAATCTGGTATGCGGTTCCGCATTTTTCAAATAAAAGAGGATACGCATAACAGAATTGAGATAAGGTGAGAAAAGATGCATAAAGAATTTTTGATGGGAAATGAAGCGATTGCACTTGGAGCAATGGCTGCGGGCGTGAATGTGGTGTCCGGATATCCGGGTACACCGTCCACAGAGGTGTTGGAAGCGATTGCAAAACGGAATGATGGTAATACATATGTTGAGTGGTCTGTAAATGAAAAAGCAGGTTTAGAGGTGGCGGCTGCGGCATCTTATAGTGGTGCGAGAAGTATTGTCACGATGAAGCAGGTTGGATTAAATGTAGCCAGTGATCCACTGATGAGTCTTGCATATGTTGGAATCAAGGGTGGAATGGTTGTTATGGTAGCAGATGATCCGGGCCCGATTTCTTCTCAGACAGAGCAGGATACAAGAACATTTGGACAATTTTCCAAATTGCCGGTGTTTGATCCATCTTCTGCCGCAGAAGCGTATGAGATGATCCAGACGGCATTTGAGGTATCGGAACAACAAGGAACGCCTGTCATTTTCCGGTCAACCACAAGAGTGTGTCATGCATATGCGTCATTAGATATCAAAGATAAAGAGGAATATTATAACAATGCTATCGAGGGATTTCAGAAGGATTCGAACCGTTGGGTAATCTTTCCGAGATTATCTTTCCGAAGACATGGGGAGATTGAAAAGGCATTGCCTGTGATCGCAGAGGAACTTGGCAGATTGCCTTATAACAAGATCGAAGGCAGTACAAAGGCAACTATCGGAATTGCATGCGGCGGAATCAGTTACGCATATGTAAAAGAAGCAATCGGCATACTGAAAGAAGAGACAGGACATGATCTGTTGGGAGAAAATGCAGACGGTACATATCCTGCTATCCGGTTGTTTAAGGTAGGAACACCGCATCCGTTCCCAGAAGATTTGGCACTCGAATTTATGAATGGATTGCAGGAGATCCTTGTGTTAGAGGAATTAGATCCGTATATCGAGCGTATGCTTATGCAGATCGCGGGCAAACATCAAAAAGCGGTTAGCATTAACGGAAAAATGAATGGGAAAGTGCGTGTTGCCGGTGAGAATACGGTGGAATCTGTAAAAGCGGATCTTGCAGCATTTTTGGATATGAATTTACAGACCGGACAGAGCGGCACAGTTGATTCTGCGGCAGCACCGGAACTTCCGGTTCGACCTCCGGTATTATGTGCCGGATGTCCGCACCGTGCTTCGTTTTATGCGGTAAAGCGTGCTATGGCAGGAAGAAAGGCGGTATTTTGCGGAGATATTGGCTGTTATACACTCGGAAATGCCATGCCGTTAGATATGGTAGATACCTGTCTTTGTATGGGTGCCGGAATTACAATGGCGCAGGGATTTGGTGTCGTAGAAAAGGATACAACCTGTTTTGCGTTTGTGGGTGACTCTACATTTTTTGCATCCGGCATGACGGGTGTAGTAAATGCGGTATATAACCAGCATGATATGGTACTTGTAGTGTTGGATAATTCCACAACTGCCATGACCGGACATCAGCCGCATCCGGGCACCGGAAAGACTATGATGGGAGACATTGTGAATAAAGTAAGCATTGTCAGGATTTTGGAGGCAATGGGACTTACAGAGGTTCGGACGGTGAATCCGTTGGATCTTGAGGATGCCATTGCGGCAGTAAAAGAAGTTGCCGATAAGCCCGGCGTGAAAGCAATCATTTTTAAATCACCATGTATTGCGGTATCCAAACCGGAATCACAGTGTAATGTAAATAGGGAAACTTGTATCAATTGCAAGAAGTGTATCCGTGAACTTGGTTGTCCGGCAATTACCGTAGAGGATGGAAAGGTGGTCATTGAACCGTCCCTTTGCTTTGGCTGCGGAATCTGTAAGAGTGTTTGTCCGGTACATGCGATCGAAGGAGGTAGAGAACATGAGTAAGAGCGTAATTTTATGTGGTGTCGGAGGACAGGGAACGGTTCTTGCTTCCAAATTGATCTCCTATGCAGCAATGGCAAAAGGAGAACAAGTCAAATCAGCAGAGACGATCGGAATGGCACAGCGTGGAGGAAGTGTAACCAGCCATATACGGATCGGAGAGGGGGCATTTTCACCATTGATCCCGAAGGGAAAAGCAGATGTGATGATTGCATTTGAACCGGCAGAAGCGGTTCGGAATCTGGATTATCTGAAGCCGGATGGTGTAGTCGTTGTTTCCCAAAAGGCAGTAAAGCCGGTGACAGCTTCATTGTCCGCGAAAGTATATGAGGGGCAGGAAATGTTAGACTATTTGGGCAAACAAGTTTCGCGGCTGGTGATCGTAGACGGTCAGCAGGTAATGGAGGAGCTTGGCTCGGCAAAAGTTCTGAATGTGGTTTTGCTTGGGGCAGCGATTGCCTGTAATGAGATTGATATTACGGTCGATGAGATAAGGGCCGCAATACGGGAAAAAGTACCGGAACGATTCTATGAATTGAATCTGCGGGCGTTAGAAGCCGGATGTCGTCTGGCAAAATGATTTATAGATTGACAGGTTCTTTGTGATAGGGTTAGAATAAATAAGTGCGTTATCACATAGAATAGTCTGGATACGCATAAGTGATCATAAGGAGAAAAGTATGCTGACCAATTATATTATAATTTTTTTAATTTCGATGGTACCTTTGATTGAATTGCGGGGAGCAATTCCATATGCAGTAGGATTTCATCTTCCGATGGTACAGTCTTATATTATCTGTATTGTTGGTAATATGATTCCGATGCCATTTATCTTTTTGTTTGCCAGAAGAATATTAGAGTGGGGAAAAGATAAAAAATATATCGGTAAATTCTTTACATTTTGTCTGGAAAAGGGACATAAAGGTGGCGAGGCATTAAAACAGAAGGCAGGGCGAGGCTTGTTCTGGGCATTATTGCTTTTTGTGGGAATTCCACTTCCGGGCACCGGTGCATGGACCGGCACTTTGGCGGCCAGCATTTTAGATATGGATTTTAAGACCAGTATGGCGGCAGTATTAGGCGGTGTCATACTTGCAGGTGTGATCATGGGATTAGTAAGTTCCGGATTGTTTGGCGGATTGGGTGCGTTGCTTGGTTAAATGCAGAAGATAATACATCACAGGGAATGATGATAATATACAAGAAATGGAGGCATGGACATGATTAAGATATATCGGACAGACAATAGAGTAATAGGAGAAGAGCATGCCTTTGAACCCGGTTCCTGGATTCAGCTTACGGATCCAAGTTCGGATGAGATTGAATTGATCTCTAAGAAGTTTGATATTGATATTGCCGATGTGCGTGCCGCTATGGATGCGGACGAGAGTTCGCGTGTGGAATTGGAGGATGATTATACACTGATCCTGATCGACATCCCAATTATTGAGATTCGTAATGATCAGAAAGCGTATACGGCAATTCCGTTGGGTATCTTATTGTTAGACGAATATCTGGTTACAATTTGTGCGGAAGAGACACCGGTATTACAGTATTTTATCAATTCCACTGTGCGTGAATTTAGCACAAAAAAACAGATGCGTTTTGTATATCAGATCCTATATCGGAGTTGTATGGTTTATCAGTTGTATCTGCGCACGATTGATAAGATGCGTACGGAAATCGAGGAACGTGCACAGGAAGATGTGAAAGAAGAAGATCTGATTATGCTTCATGAGTTGGAGTCGAACCTGGTATATTTTGCCACGTCACTTAGAGCCAATGGTGCGGTGATCGATCGATTGTCACGTTACAGCCGTGTACGGCAGTTCCCGGAAGATAAAGACCTCTTAGATGATGTAAAGGTGGAGAATGGACAGGCGATTGAAATGACCGTGATCTATCGTGATATTATACATGGTACCAGAGAGCTGCTTTCGAATATGATTGATATTCGGTTGAATAACGTCATGAAATATCTTGCGGCGATAACGATTGTTATGGCGATTCCGAATATAATTTCCGGTTTCTATGGAATGAATGTGGCAGCGAACTGGGTTCCGCTGCAATCAACACCATTTGGCTTTGGAATCATTTGCGTGGCAACGTTTGTAGTATGTATTATTGTTCTCAAGGTTCTTAAGAAAAAGAAGATGCTTTGATCATTGGATGAAGCCAATAACTGAATAGATAGTAAAAGATGGCATACACAGAGGTGATGTAGAATCATTATTCTGTATATGCCATCTTTTTGTATTAATACGATCTATATTGTTGTGTACAATTCGGACTACTGTACTTTGATCGGTTCCGGATATTCCTCGCCGAATGTCTCGACTGTGATTGATTTGATCTTCTGTTCCTGAAGAGGCTTGTCATAATAATCAGTCTCTACACAGGCAATCTTGTCAACGATATCCAATCCCTCTGTTACTTTTCCGAATGCAGCGTACTGTCCGTCTAAATGTGGAGAAGTCTTGTGCATAATAAAGATCTGTGAACCGGCAGAATCCGGCATCATGGAACGGGCCATAGAAAGTACACCGGGTGTATGTTTTAAATTATTCTCAAAGCCATTCATAGCGAATTCGCCTTTGATACTGTATCCGGGACCGCCCATTCCGGTTCCGTCCGGACAACCACCCTGAATCATAAATCCTTTGATGACACGGTGGAAGATCAATCCGTCATAAAATCCCTTTTTAACTAAAGAAATGAAGTTGTTTACTGTGTTTGGTGCGATATCCGGATAAAGTTCAGCCTTCATCACATCGCCATTTTCCATAGTAATTGTTACAATTGGATTTGCCATAATAAATATCCTTTCTCTGATAAACTCAGTATTTGCGAAGTGACGCAAATAATTAGTAAAAGTATATACGGATTTTAACATTTTCACAGACACATTACAAGTAGAGGAATTATGAACGAGTTGGTCATAATTATGACCGGATATTCATAAATAGGTATCGCGTAGTCATAATTGTACATGAAATATACATAAATGTACTCAGAATGTTCATAAATGTATCCATTTTGTTCATTGAAATTCATAATTTTAAACTATAAAATGAGACATATCAAGTTGATAACAATCATTATGATGAAAGATTACAAGTAAAAATGAGAAAGGAATGATAATATGCCTTAAAAAACCTTGGAAAAAAGCGGTAAATTCGTGCTTTTGCATAATAAATTACTTGCTTATCCTTTGGGAATCATCTATAATAAACTTAATTATGTATAATAAGAGACAAATGGACGAGTAAGGGTTCATTTGGTTTTAGGATAAGGTGAACTAAGAAGGATATTCCGGAATTAGTATTATATTTTGGAAGGGGAATTTGTTATGAAGAAGATTAGTTTTAGAGTAAGGAATTTTGACAAAGAACAATTTCTGACCTTTAACATTGACAATGAGGCTGAGTTGGATGAGGAACTGTTAGACTATTTGGAAGAAGAGGAACCGGCAGGGATTGTTCCGGTAATCTTTGAAGAAGGCGAAGAGTTTGATACATTTTCTTACAATGTGACGGATAAGATTCGGTTAAGTGAATTGTCTGAGCAGGAGATTAATGCGGAGATGGTATTATTGGTACTGCGTGGACTGGTAATGGCACTGATCGATATGGCGGAGTATCGTGTTCCGGTATCTTATCTTGTGTTGAATCGCCATTATATTTATATTGATTCTGATTATAAAGTAGAATTTGTATGTATCCCTTTGGAAGAGATGAGAGAGGATGTTGATATCAGCCATTTTCTGCGTAATTTCCTTGCAAGTTTACGTTTTGAACCATCTGACAATGATAGTTATGTTGCAAGATTATTTACCTACATCAATAATCATGCAGTATTTAATCTTCGGAATATGTTAAGCCTCGTAGAAGCACTTATGGAAGATCTTGGAATTGAGATTCCGGATGATGCGAATGAGATATATGCGGAATATCATGAGGTAGAAGAGACATCATCTGATACGACTGTCTTGACAAGTGAAGAGGAGCCGGATATTTCTCAGGTGATGGACGATCTGGCTGCAGCAGAAGAATTGGATGATGCGGAAGATATTGAAGCGGCAATGCGTGATTTAGAGGCGCAGAGTGAAGAAGATACCGGCAAGCTTTCTGCGGAAGAGGAAGCCGAAGAACCGGAGGAAACAGAAGAAGTAGAAGAAGAGGAAATTGAAGAGCCGGAAGAAGTAGCAGAAGAAGAGGAAACTGAAGAATCGGAAGAAGTAGCGGAAGAGGAATCTGAAGAGCCGGAAGAAGCAGCGGAAGAGGAATCTGAAGAGCCGGAAGAAGCAGCAGAAGAGGAATCTGAAGAGCCGGAAGAAACAGCAGAAGAGGAATCTGAAGAACCGGAAGAAGCAGAAGAAGAGGAATCTGAAGAGCCGGAAGAAACAGCAGAAGAGGAATCTGGAGAACCGGAAGAAGTAGCAGAAGAGAAAATCGAGGAGCAGGAAGAGACAGAGGCTGAAGAACCGGAGCCGATTAAGATAAAAGAACCTGTCTCTCAAGAAGAGATTAAGCAAAAACCGGCAAAAAAATCAGTGTTAGAACTAGATGAAGAAAGCCAGGAGATGGTGAACAAACTTAAAGAGAAACTGGCTGGAAGTAAGAAGGAGAAACAACCAAAGAATACCGAAAAAGAAATAAAGAAACCTACATTTAAGACAAAAGATACATCATCCGTTGGTGTTGTAATTCAGGATGACCTGGATGAATTTCTGGCAGAGAAAGAGATGGAGGAACAAGCAGCCCATCATGAAGATTCCGGTCTTAAGATCCGCAAGAATATCAAAGTAAGTCGCGCCAGTATTTTGAAGAATACACAGGAAGAATTGAAGGCTGCCGAAGAAAAAGCGGCTGAACAGAAAGCTTTGGAGGAAGCTACGGAAGGTGTCGAAGATGAAGTGACAGAAGTGCCGGAGACGGAAGAAGAGGAAGTAGTAAGCAACTCTATCTTAAGTCAGACAATTAGTGGGGCTACCGGACTGTTACGAGGTAATGTGAATGTTCCGAAAGTAAATCCTTATCTGATTCGTGTCAATACGAATGAGAGAATTATGGTTACAAAACAGAACTTCAAAGTCGGAAAAGCAAGTATGGGTGTAGATTATACAGTGAAGGGAAATGGTGCAGTCAGCAGAGTCCATGCAGTAATCACGAATAAGGATGGTATTTATTATATTCGTGATAACAAATCTACGAATCATACATATGTGAATGGCAAGATGCTTGAAGAAGGAGAGAATGAATTATTGACACAGGATTGTAAGATTGTTCTTGGTGATGAAGAATTCATATTCAAGTTGCGCTAATTAGAAATGGTAAGAGACCATTGCATGAAGATGTGTAGGAGAGTCTTTAGTGCGATGGTCTTTTCTTATCATTTTCGTAATTATTGGAGATGGAAACAGAAAATTGAGGAGAGTAGAATGGAGATTATAGCAGCTTGTTATACAGATATAGGGAGGTATAAGCAGATTAATCAGGATTCATTGTCTGTCAAGATTGTGAATTCGCCACATGGTAAGATTGCTTTTGCTTTAGTTTGTGATGGTATGGGAGGACTGGAACATGGGGAGCTTGCAAGTAAAGAGGCAATTCTGGCAATGAACCAATGGTTTCAGAATGAATTTGCCCAACTGGTAGCGGAGAACAAGGTGACGGAGGAGAGTTTATACAAACAGTGGCGGGATGTGATAGAGAATGCGAATGAACGCCTTGCTGCATATGCACAGACACAAGGTGTGTCGATGGGAACAACACTTACAGCGTTGCTGTTATATAGGGATAATTATTATATTTGTCATGTTGGAGATAGTCGGATCTATAAGATAGCGGATCGTATTATGCAGATAACGGAAGATCATTCACTTGTTGCAAAAGAGGTGGAATTAGGTTATCTGACCAAAGAACAGGCATTGGTAGATCCGAGGCGCAGCGTATTGCTACAATGTGTCGGTGCGTCAGATATGGTTAAGCCGCAATTTGAAAAGGGGCAGATTCCGGAATGTGTTACATTTGTATTATCTTCCGATGGTTTTGTGCATATGTTAAACGAAGAGGAGATTTTTCATTATTTTCAGCCAAATCGGATCGGTAATAAAGAACAACTCACTGCGATATGCAAAGAAGCGACAGAACTTGTAATGGAGCGGGGGGAAAGAGATAATATCACCGTGGTTGCACTTGCTTGTAGACAGTAGGTGGATATTTGAGAGAGGGTAGCGTGTATGACTAGAGTTGGCACTGTATTGGGTGGCAAATATGAAATACTTAAAAAAATAGGACAGGGCGGAATGTCCATTGTTTATGTGGCGATGGATACTCGTTTAAACAAGCAGTGGGCGGTTAAGGAGATCAAACAAAATCCGAAACAGGACACAAAAACACTTTTAAAAGGTTTACAGATGGAAGCCAACATTTTGAAAATGGTAGACCATCCTGTGTTGCCTAGAATTGTTGATATTATCAATTATAATGGAACGGTTTTTGTTGTAATGGATTATATTGAGGGACGTCCGTTGAGCGAGGTGTTGAAGTTAGAAGGAGCTCAGCCACAGGATAAAGTGATCGAATGGGCAAAGGATCTGTGCAGTGCACTTGACTATCTGCATTCTATGAATCCGCCGATTATTTATCGGGATATGAAGCCGTCTAATATTATGCTGAAGCCGAATGGAAAAGTGAAACTGATCGATTTTGGTACGGCAAAAGAATTTGATGTAGATAGCCTTGCGGATACGACAGCACTTGGAACCAGAGGATATGCAGCACCGGAGCAGTTTGGGGATGCAAGAGGGCGTGGTATTCACAAAACAGATGCAAGAACAGATATATATAGTTTAGGTGCAACGCTTTATCATATATTGACAGGAAAGAACCCAAGTGAACCGCCTTATGTGATCAAGCCGATTCGTGATTGGAATCCGTCGCTGTCGAGCGGACTAGAGAAGATCATTAACAAATGCACTATGCCAAATCCGGAAGATCGTTATCAATCTTGTACGGAGCTGATATATGATCTCGAACATTATGAGGAATTGGATGATGCATTTAAGAGATCTTGTCTGAAGAAGATGCGCAGTTTTTTGATCTGCGCAGGGCTGACGGTTACTTTTGCAGCAGTTGCGATTGGCGGATATATTGGAAATGAACGGGAAAAGAGACTGAATTATGATAATCTGATCAACGAAGGTTATGCAGATGTTGTACAGGGAGATTATGAAGATGCAGCCGGTTTATATGTAGATGCGATCACGCAGGTAGATGGAAGTCGGAATGAAGCATATCTGGATTTGCTGGATCTGTATATTAACTACATGGATGATGCCGAAACAGGACTTAGCAGAGTAACATATTACATAGATCAACAGTACGGTTCGATTGATAAGGATCAGAAGTTATTATTGACGGTAGCAATGGACTATTTTGATATATTAAAAGATTACAAATCCAGTGCTTATTATTTTAATATGTTGGATCAAAAAGAACATCCGGAGGCAGCATATTATTCAACGATTGCACTTGCAATGGGAGAGTTGAATGTAGATTATGAGAGTCTGGTGTTTAATCTGAAGAATTTTGAATCAACAAATGATGCTTCTACGATCTCGATTAATAAGTTGATGAATTATCGATTGTTGTGCATTGTATATGCAAGGAATTTACAGCAAATGGGAGATGCGGCCGACAGGTTGATCGAAGCGGCAAATAAGGGACTTGCAGTACTTGAAGTATATGATGATGATAGCGTGAAAGCGGAGTATTATACCATTTATAATCAATATCTTGCTCTTGCATATGAGAGACTTGGACAAAAATATATGGAAGAGGATCCGCAGCGTTCACAAGAGAATTACGAAAAGGCGCTGGAATGCTGTGATTTTATATTAGGTATGGTGACAGCAGGTGATGGCAAAACGGTTGGCAGTATTACGGATGAGAAACTTCGAGAGGCAAAGTATTGCCAAAAGGCAGAGATATATGAATTGCTGCAGGAATATGACAAGGCAGACGAGGTGTATATTCAGGCTGAGGAGGAGTTTGGCAAGACGAGTATATCGGTGTATGCCGGACATTTGTCTTTGCTCTGTAAGATGGAGGAATTGAAGACTACTGATGTTGAAAAATGGGATTATAACAGACTCCATAAGCTTTACGAGCAGGGACAACAGGTACCTGAAATCCAGAATGACTACCGGTGGAAACAGCTGACACAGAAGCTTTCTCCATTGTTTGGAAAGAATGGGGGATGATTGTTATGTATGAGATTATGTTTTATGCAGGAACCGTACTTGCTTGCCTGTTTTTAATTATATCCATTATTTTATTTATTAAAAATGGTGTATGGAAACTGATAGGAGATGTAACCGGTCTCAATGCAAGAAGAGCAATCAAGAAATTAGATAAAAAAGGTGCAGAGGATACTTCAAAGACTGAGGCGATTCATCAGGAAGTCAGTAAAGTACTGGTTCATCGGGCAACTACAACAGGGTCATTGCAGGCGGTAACGGAATCAATTGAGAAAGAAAAATCGAGAAGATCGGAAAGAAAAAAAACACGGAAGCGTCATGCAAAAGAAGAAAAGACGACACTTTTACAGAATACGCAGGAACAGGCAAACGGGAATAATATATTTGAAGTTGAAGATGAAATGATCATATTAGCAGGTGATCAAAAAGAGCGTATAACAGAGGAAAATGAAGCTGAATACACCACGTTGTTGGCATCGGCGAATTCTGCAAATATAATGAATGAGAATACGGACGAGATAACGACTAAATTGTATGCAGAAGATGCTACGACGGATGTACTTTCATCGGATGATGTGACGGATGTGTTATCCACGGAAGGAGATCAGCAGACAACGTTGTTAATGCCGGAGGGAGATGACGGACAGACAACATTGCTGACATTGGAAGGGGATGATAGCCAGACGACATCGTGGATGTCGGAAGGGGATGACAGTCAGACAACGTTATTGACGCCGGAAGGAGACGATAGTCAGACGACATTGCTGACGCCGGAAGGAGACGATAGTCAGACGACATTGCTGACACCGGAAGGGGATGATGGTCAGACGACATTATTGATGCCGGAAGGAGATAACGATCAGACAACATTGTTGGCGCCGGAGGCGGAGATCACACCGTTTGAGCCGGTATTGCAGGAAGATGAGGAATTGATGAGTCTGTTAAAGGATGCCGTAGTGAAGAATCAAGGCAGAGATTAGAAAAAAGGGGAATGACGACGATTGAATAGGGGAAGAAAATATCGAAAGACAATTGCATATTGCATGATCTGGCTATTGCTTTTGCAGTTGCTGCCAAGTGAAAGCATCGTTGATGTTGAAGCTGCGGATCTGCTACAAACCGCACAGATCACTATGAATGCTCAAGATGAATATACGCCGGATGATTGCACAGAGACAGATGGGGCAGATGCATGGAAATTGTCTTATGCAATAGAGCATTTAGAGGCAGATGATTCGGTGTACCTCACGGTAAAGCAAACAATGGATGGCTCGGATATCCTACTGACGGACAAAGAATTATTAGACGGAACGGATCTGGAATGGGATACAGAGGGTAGAAGTGATAGTGTGGCAGTGCATTTTCAAGATGGAGCATCTGATAAGGCAACCTTGATCTTGAAGAAACCACAAAAGGAATGTGATTACGAGATCATAATTGAGGTTGAAGACCATACGGATGCTCAGATTACAAA
>JBNMIW010000020.1:0-14763 GCA_050873485.1 Lachnospiraceae bacterium
GACCATTCACCGGTCAATTCGTTGTAGGTCATTCCTGCATGGGAAGTATCTTCCGTTGTTTCTTCTTGCGTTGTTGCTGCTTCTGTTGTTGCCTCTGTTGTCTCTTCTTTTTTACCACATCCAAACAATCCAAGTGCTGCGATTGTTAAAAAAGTGGCTGCAAGTAATCTTTTTTTCATAATCTTCTCCTTATTCTGTATAATCTCTGGTATATCCGATGCTTTGTAAGATCTCATCCTGCATCTGTTCCATACGAACCCGCTCTTCGTCGACCATGTGATCGTATCCGGACAGATGGAGCATACTATGTGCGAGCAAAAAAGCATATTCTCTTATAACACTGTGATTGTAAGCCTGTGCCTGTTCCTTCACTTTGTCAAGCGATATCATGATATCTCCCAACAACAGCTCACCGGTTGCAGCATCAAAATAAGATGCTTCATCATGCTCTACAATGGAAAAATCAGCCTCTGTCTCAAAATCAATCATAGGAAATGATAATACATCCGTTGGTGCATTGATCTGACGTGTCTGATTGTTCACCGTCTGTATGCCATCATTATCCGTCAATACAATATTCACTTCACATTCATACGGACATTGGACATAATCAAGTGCGGCTTCAATTACGCGTGTGGCAATTGCTTCATAATCAATACCAAGATCTGTATCACATTCATTCTCTAATAAAATCGTCATTGTCTGATCCTGTCTTTCGTTCACAGTCATTATAATCGTATCGGCGTTCCGGAAAATGTCTACATCTAGTCATATATCCGTGGAACATATCTATTATATACGATATATAGTGATAAATCAAGAATCTATGAACGGTTTCCTTTCTTATTGTGTCTTGATTCGTAATCATCATAAGCTTTTACGATCTTCTGTACCAATGGATGTCTGACAACATCCTGGCTAGTCATCCGGCATACGGCAATCCCCTCTACATTCTTAAGAACCCGTAACGCTACATCTAATCCGCTTACGGCATCTTTCGGAATATCTTTTTGGGATAGATCACCGGTTATAATTGCTTTTGATCCGAACCCGATACGGGTCAGAAACATCTTCATCTGAGCCGGAGTCGTATTCTGTGCTTCGTCTAATACGATAAATGCATTATCTAACGTTCTTCCGCGCATATATGCAAGAGGAGCAACTTCAATCAAACCCTTTTCCATATTTTTCAGGAAACTGTCAGCACCCATAATCTCATAAAGAGCATCATATAACGGACGCAGATATGGGTCGACCTTGCTTTGGAGATCTCCCGGCAAAAATCCAAGTTTCTCTCCCGCTTCTATTGCCGGACGTGTCAGAATGATCCGGTTGACTTCATCATTTTTAAATGCGGTTATCGCCTTTGCCATTGCCAAATATGTCTTACCGGTTCCTGCCGGACCAACACCAAATACAATCATGTTCTTATCGATCGCATTCAGGTATTGTTTCTGTCCGATCGTTTTTGCTTTCACCGGTTTGCCATTGACTGTATGACATATGATATCTTTATCTAATTCCACCACAGTGTCTGAATGATGTTCCGCAGATAAGGATAACGCATAATTCACATTCTGCTCTGTAATAATATTCCCGCGTTTGGCGAGTGCAACTAATGAATGAATCACTTCGATCGTCTTGTCAACATTCGCTTCTTCCCCCATCACTTTTAACTCGGTATCTCTTAATACCATTGTAACCGCCAAATGCCGTTCAATCTTTTTAACATGTGAATCGAATTGACCAAACACATTTGCAATATAATCAGAAGGGATGGTGGTGCTTTTTTCACAAGTGCTCATACAAATCTCCTTTATTCCTGTATCTTTTCTAAATGATTCTGTGATGTTTCACAAAAGGATGCAATTGGTTCATTAACAGTCAGAGTTCCCTTTGCAACCATTTTTCCATTCACTTTCTCTATTGTAACATTATTTTGAATGATTTCTACCTTTTTTTCTTTAAATTTATTTATTTTATCTTTGAAATGTTTCTTCAGAATCTTCTTTGCGTCTGCTTCTGTTCTTGTCATGGATTGCAGAGAATATGGTGTAACTTTGATCGTTTTATATCCGATTGGCAGATAATAATCATGTAATATACGCATTTTATGAATCTGTGTATAACAATCAATATTCTTTTCCCCTGACTTAGGGGTAATCGGCGTGAAGCAGTAATTACCCACATAAAATGAATAATACGATTTTGAATTCTTTGAGTAATTTTTTTTATAATATTGCAGATCGACACAATCTTCGTATGTCACATTTGTCGTTCCATAGATGTCTCCATCCGCCTGAATATAATTTGTTTCAAGTATTTCGTTATTATCATCATATATATAGACCGTTCCGGAGATCAGGACATCTCCTTTTTTGACAGTGTCCTTTACTTTCACGACAGGAGTTCCCTGGCGTGTGATCATTTTTGTGATAACCGCATCTTTTGCCGCTATAATATCGCCTTCTTTATTATTTTGTTCTTTTTTAGCAGGTGCGATTCCTTCTTCTAAATAAACGGTCAAGACGGTTCCCTTTAATTCGCAGCTGATCCAGGAAATCTCATTAAAATCCGCACGTAATTGCTGCTCTAGTTTTGTACAATTGATCGTTTCTTTTTTGGTTCCGATAGGGATATAGGAATCTTCTATACGTTTCCGGATGCTCGCAGCTACCAGCTGATCTTCTCCTGTTACCCTGACTTCCCAGATAAATAAAGACAAAATATATAATATCGCTGCCGCAATTGCAAATCCGACCAGAAACATGGATCTTTTTTTATATTTTCGGATCAGAAAAGGAATACCGTATCGGTTGAGGATTTTTATCTTCATATTAGTTTTTTGAAGATAGGGTTTCATTTTTATCAGATTCTTCCGACCGGTGTAAAATTGATAACCACTTTCTGTGGTAGAAACATCCCATACAACAATCTGATATTGGATGATCAGATTCATAAAACGTTCCGGGGCAAATCCGGAAACCTCTACCGATACATACCCAAATACAAAGCGTAATATTCTTAACAGCATAAATCTCCATTCGATACATACGTTATAGTCTCAATGGTTCCGATCACTTTCATATCACTGCCGGAAAAATACTGTATGTGCATATGTTCCCCGCAAAAACGCAGTGTGAACTTTTTGCATGCAACAGCAATTTCTTCCGGGGTGTATAATAGGATTCCTTTGTAATTCTCTATAATCGCTTCGCGATTGCCGGATAATCGAACCAAAACATCGCCATATAATACATCGCCCGGTACGTTCAATTTATTCCACCTGTCATAGTTTCTCATTTCAATATATGTTTTTCAAAACGGTTATATGTCAACGAATCTACGTTTGTCATAACGAAAAAAGGGTTATTGCTAATTAAAGCAATAACCCTGATAAATTCGTATTATTTGAATTTTCTTTTTCTAGCTGCCTCAGACTTTTTCTTACGTCTAACGCTTGGCTTCTCGTAATGCTCTCTCTTACGAATCTCCTGCTGAATACCAGCCTTCGCGCAATTTCTCTTGAAACGACGAAGAGCGCTGTCTAAAGTCTCATTTTCTTTAACAATAACATTTGACATTCTCTCACCCGACCTCCCTTCAGTTGCATATTGTGTCTGCCATACAACCTTGGGTTATTTAAAACACAAATAAGATTATAGCATAAAATATGGATACGTCAAGCATTTTGTCAATAAATTAAAAACAAAATACCTGACAATATTCCGGATTAAGATAACTGACCGGAAGCGACTTCTTTTGCTTTGGCAATTGCGTCTGCAATTCCGGCAGGATTCTTTCCGCCTGCCTGAGCCATATTCGGACGTCCACCGCCGCCACCGCCAACAAGTGGAGCAACTTCCTTGATCAGATTGCCGGCATGAGCACCTTTCTTCACTGCACCATCGGTTGCCATTGCGATCAGGTTTACTTTTCCATCATTTGCAGAAGCAATTACAACAATGCCTTCGCCGACTTTTGCCTTTAACTGATCACCCAGATCACGAAGACCGTTCATATCAACACCTTCTACGGAAGTTGCCAATACATGATAATCTCCTACTTCGATCATATCAGAGGTTACATCACCTAATGATTCGTTTGCAAGTTTTGCTTTTAATGATTCATTCTCGGATGTAAGTTCTTTTACTTCTTTTAATGTATGACTCAATTTATCTAATAACTGATCCGGTGTTGCTTTTAATAAAGCAGCAGCCTCATTTACCTTTGCTTCCATCTCTTTGTAGTATGCAAATACACCACTTCCGGTTAAGGCCTCAATACGTCTGACACCTGCTGCGATTCCGGATTCAGAAACGATCTTAAATGTTGTGATCATTCCGGTATTCGCTACATGAGTACCACCACAAAGCTCTACTGAGAAATCAGACATATTGACAACTCGTACGGTATCTCCATACTTCTCGCCGAATAATGCCATTGCGCCTGTCTTCTTTGCTTCTTCAATCGGCATTTCTTTGATGATAACCGGCAACGCTTTGGCAATCTCTTCGTTGACAATGTTCTCAACCTTCGTAATCTCCTCCTGTGTCATTGGAGAGAAATGAGAAAAGTCAAATCTTAAACGATCCGGAGTAACCAAAGATCCCTTCTGTTCTACATGATCACCCAATACCATCTTCAGTGCTTTCTGTAACAAGTGAGTTGCACTGTGATTCTTACAGGTATCTGCACGTTTTGCAGTATCAATGGAAAGGGTTACCTGATCTCCAACCTCGAACATACCCTTTGTTACTTTACCGATATGTCCGTATTTACCACCCTTTAATTTGATCGTATCTTTGACAACAAATTCAGCACCGTCGGCTGTGATCACGCCACAGTCACCCTGCTGACCACCCATGGTTGCATAAAACGGAGTCTGCTCTACAAATAATGTAGCCTCATCACCTTCTGCAATCGCTTCTACTAATGCATCCGTTGTCAAAACGGTAATGGTTGAAGTACAGCTATCCTTATCATAGCCGACAAATTCTGTTGTGATCGCAGGATCAATCTCGTCATATACCGTTGCATCGGCGCCCATGTAATTGGTTGTCTTTCTTGCACTGCGGGCTTTGGTACGCTGTTCTTCCATGCAGGCTTTGAATCCGGCCTCATCAATGGAATATCCCTTTTCTTCCAGAATTTCTTTGGTCAGATCAACCGGGAATCCGTAGGTGTCGTATAACTTGAATACATCGGCACCGTTTAATGTCTTATCACCCTTATCAGCAAGTGATTTCTCCATATCAGCAAGGATTGCAAGTCCCTGATCGATCGTCTTATTAAACTGATTCTCTTCCTGTGTCAATACACGGAAAATGAATTCTTTCTTTTCTTCTAATTCCGGATAACCGTCTTTTGAGCCCTCGATCACAGTCTCGGAAAGCTTAGCTAAAAATGTTCCTTCAATACCAAGTAAACGTCCATGTCTTGCTGCACGACGGATCAGACGACGAAGTACATAGCCTCTTCCTTCATTTGATGGCATAATTCCGTCTGAGATCATAAATGTAGCAGAACGGATATGGTCTGTGATCAAACGGATGGAAACATCTTTCTCATCATCTACATGGTACTGTGTATGTGCAAATTCACATACTTTATTGCGTAATGCTTCAATCGTATCTACATCAAAGATAGAATCTACATCCTGAACAACGGAAGCCAAACGCTCCAATCCCATACCGGTATCAATATTCTTATGCTCTAATTCGGTATAGTTGCCATGACCGTCATTATCGAACTGTGTAAATACGTTGTTCCAGATCTCCATATACCGGTCACAATCACAGCCGACTGTACAATCCGGTTTGCCGCAACCGTATTTTTCTCCACGGTCATAATAAATCTCGGAACAAGGTCCGCAAGGTCCGGAACCATGCTCCCAGAAGTTATCCTCTTTTCCGAATCGGTAAATACGTTCCTTTGGAATTCCAATCTGTTTATTCCAGATATCAAATGCTTCGTCATCCTCTAAATATACAGAAGGATATAAACGATCCGGGTCCATTTCCAATACTTCCGTCAAGAATTCCCAAGACCATGCAATCGCTTCTTTTTTGAAGTAGTCACCAAATGAGAAGTTACCAAGCATCTCAAAGAATGTACCGTGACGGGCTGTCTTACCAACATTCTCAATATCACCTGTACGAATACATTTCTGACAGGTAGTAACACGTCTTCTAGGCGGAATCTCCTGTCCGGTAAAATATGGTTTAAGAGGTGCCATACCTGCATTGATCAATAATAAAGAATTATCATTGTGTGGGACTAATGAAAAGCTGTTCATTTTGAGATGTCCCTTGCTCTCAAAAAATTCAAGATACATTTTTCTTAATTCATTTAAACCGTATTTCTTCACAATCGTTTCCTCACTTACTATAAAATATCGTAATTCAATAACATAGACTTACTCGGTCTTTGTTTCTTGTTCTGCAGTCTGTTGACTGATCTGCTTCTTTTTGGCCTTAACGCCGCATAATACACCGGCAATTGCAATCACACCCAATACGATATACTTAAACGTATATGATAATAATTCACTTAAAAATGCCATATACACACCTCCATAACTCTGTACAACTTAATGTCTGTTATCTAATTCCTTTGTAATATCTTCCCATGTAACCCCACGTTCTACCATGAGAACCATACAGTGATATAAGAAATCGGATATCTCGTATTTGATCTCTTCCGGATCCGGATTCTTCGCTGCGATCACGATCTCTGTACATTCTTCGCCAACTTTTTTCAGAATCTTATCAATTCCTTTATCAAATAAATAATTGGTGTAAGAACCCTCCTTCGGATGCTGTTTCCGGTCTACGATCGTATTATATACCTCGTTAAATACCATCAAAGGATTGGTATTGTCATATTCTTTCTTTGCAAGAGGAGTAAAGAAACAAGTTGGATTACCGGTGTGACATGCAACCCCGATCTGGGATACCTTCGCTAAGATCGTATCCTTGTCGCAGTCAATGGTAAGCTCTTTTACAAACTGGAAATGACCGCTTTCTTCGCCTTTCATCCAAAGTTTCTGACGACTTCTTGAAAAGTATGTCATTCTTCCTGTCTCTAACGTCTTTGCGTAAGATTCTTTGTTCATGTATGCCATCATCAGAACTTCCTGCGTCTTGTAATCCTGAACAATGCAAGGAATCAATCCATCCGCATTCAATTTGAATGTATCAAAATCTAATGCACTTTCGAATGTATTTACTTCTATATTCTTACCAGCAAGGTAATGTTTTATTTGCATGATGTTAACAAATGTTTCGCCTGTATATAGGATCGTATCTGCATTGCTGTCTGAAATGATCTTTGCAAGCTGCTCTTCATTTATGGAATCTACATCGATCATAACCGGAATATCTAATGCCTGTTTGATATCATAAACTCTTTGTTCCATACCGGGTCTGAAACCTAATAACCATATAGCACCTGCACCCATTTCTTCGCATTTGACAGCAAAGGATGTGACATCTACATCACTGATATCAATTGCGACACCAATCTTGTCTTTGCCAAAACGTTCGGACATTTCCTTTACAAAATGAATATCCAATCTTGCTGCATGTTTCATATACACCATGGATGCACCGGCATACAGCATCTTCTTTACATCTTCGAGGCGTTTGACGCCGCCGCCAACGATCAACGGAACTTCCGCAGTATCCGCAATCTTTTTCATAAATTCCACATCCGGTTCTCTGTTTTCTTCAATTGCACTCATATCCATAAATGCAATCTCATCCGCACCGTTATTGGAATAATGCACTGCGGCTTCTATTGCATTTATTTTGTTTAATCCGGCAATCAGCTTCACATAACTCATAATTTCCTCCTTATAACGAACCCTTTGTTGAAAGAATGGTATCTTTCATTCGAGGATCAATCTGGGTGGCTTCATCTAATGCCTTTCCAAATGCCTTAAATGCCGCCTCGATCAAATGGTGATTATTACTTCCGTCTAACTGTTTCAAATGCAGGTTCATTCCTGCACTGTAAGAAACTGCATAAAAGAATTCTTTTACCATCTCGGTATCAAAATATCCAACCTGATCTACCGTTAGGTTCATATCATAACAAAAATAAGGTCTTCCGGACAAATCCAATGCACATAACATCAATGTCTCGTCCATTGGTAAGATCCTCTGCCCATATCTTCGGATTCCTTTTTTATCTCCAATTGCTTTCTTGATCGCCTGTCCTAAAACAATTCCGGTATCTTCTATCGTATGATGAGAATCTACATAAAGATCTCCCTTTGCAAGTACCTTCAGATCAAAGAAACCATGTCTTGCAAATGAATTCAACATATGGTCGAAAAAACCAATACCTGTATCAATCTTTGTCTGTCCGGAGCCATCAATGTGTAGTTCTAACTTGATATCTGTCTCGTTCGTTTTTCTTTCAATGTAAGCAATTCTGCCTGCCACTGTGCCTCTCTCCTTCCGATGTATCACAAATATTTGTAACCGTTACGGCTCATTGTATCACATAATATAGAAAAATACTATATTGCAGCCGGACTAATCTTCGAACCGTACACGGATGGAATTCGCATGTGCAGTCAACTGTTCACTCGTAGCAAAATCAATAATATCCTGATGAATCGGCTCTAAGGCTTCTCTCGAATAATAGATAATGCTGGATTTCTTGATGAAATCGTCCACACTAAGCGGTGAGAAGAATTTGGCAGTTCCATTGGTAGGAAGTACATGGTTCGGACCTGCAAAATAATCTCCCAATGGTTCGGATGAATACTCTCCGATAAAGATTGCACCGGCATTTCTGACCTTCATCATAACTTCAAACGGATTCTTTGTCACAATCTCTAAATGTTCACTTGCAATATCATTTACGGCTTCAATTGCTTCATCCAAAGAATCGGCAACCAATATATATCCATAATTATCTAATGATTTCTGAATGATCTCTTTGCGGCTTAACTGCGCAACAAACTTGTCAACCTCTTCACTTACATTCTTTGCAAGTTCTTCGGAAGTAGTTACCAAAATAGCGGATGCTAATTCGTCATGCTCTGCCTGAGACAACAGATCAGCCGCAACATATCTTGCATTTGCACTCTCGTCCGCCAAAACCATGATCTCGGATGGTCCTGCAATGGAATCAATACTGACATAACCGTATACCGCACGTTTGGCAAGTGCAACAAAAATGTTACCCGGACCAACGATCTTATCTACTTTCGGAATCGATTCTGTTCCAACTGCTAACGCAGCAATCGCCTGTGCGCCACCTGCTTTGTATATTGAATCTACACCGGCTTCATTGGCAGCAACCAATGTTGTCGGATATACTTTTCCTTCTGCATTACAAGGTGTTGTCATAATAATATTCGGAACACCTGCTACTTTTGCAGGTACAATATTCATCAATACAGAAGAAGGATACACTGCTTTACCACCCGGAACAGATACACCAACTGAATGAAGTGGCGTTACTTTCTGTCCTAACATGGTTCCGTTTTCACCGGAATCGAACCAACTATATTGTTTCTGTTTTTCATGATATGTACGGATATTTACCAATGCTTTCCGGATGACCTCTACCAGATGTGGATCTACCTCATTGTATGCCGCTTCAATCTCTTCTTTTGTCACCTTGACATTTGCACCGGTGATCTTAGCATGATCGAACTTCTCGGTATATGTAAATAATGCCTGATCTTTGTTCTCTCTTACATCATCTACGATTGCCTGTACGGTGTCCGCATATTCTGTGTAATTATTCGGGCTTCTCTTTAACAGATCATTTAACAGATTCTCTTTTGTCTCTTTCGTCAGTTTTACAGTTCGCATCCTTTTACCTTCTTTCGTTATTGTTCATATATCAATTTTTTCAAATCATTGACAATTGTTAGAATTCTTTGCTGTTCCATCTTTAAACTAACTTTGTTTACAACCATTCTACAGGAAAGCGGACAAACCTCTTCTAATACGGTTAATCCATTCTCGCGAAGAGTGGTTCCTGTCTCCACAATATCTACGATCACATCAGACAGGTCTACGATCGGTGCTAATTCAACGGAACCGTTTAATTTGATGATCTCAACTGTCTGGTTTTTCTTGGATTGAAAATAGTTCTTTGCAATATTCGGATATTTACTGGCAACGCGGATGATTTCATTCTTACTAAGAATCTCTCTTGCACTTTCCGGACCGCAGACACACATTCTGCATTTTCCAAAACCAAGATCTAACACCTCGTATATATTGTCCCGATCTTCTTCTAATATTGTATCTTTTCCGACAACTCCGATATCTGCCGCCCCATATTCCACATAAGTCGGAACATCACCGGCTTTTGCTAAGAAAAACCGAAGCTTCAATTCTTCATTTGTGAAAATAAGTTTCCGTGTATCGGGATCTTTCATCTCCTCGCATGTTATACCGATCTGCTCTAAATACGCCAGTGTCTTCTTTGCAAGTCGTCCCTTTGCCAACGCAAATGTAATATATCTCATGTCAAACCTCATTTCTGAATTCTATCATTAACAAAATTCAATATCTTCAATCAACGCGCTTCCAATCTCTTCCGCAACAAAATCATATACATCCACCGTCTTATCGGATGTCAGATAAAACATGCCGGAAAAATGATTGTGTTTTCCATATTCCGCATAATCTTTTACATCTTTTTTCTTGGATTTACGGATCAGTTCTACTTTTCGATCTGATTTGCGGAGCTGGTTTGCAAAACGAATGGCGTATTTCTGATATTCAATATCATAAAGAATAATGCTGTCTGAATTATCAATCGCAACTTCTACCTTCTGTCTTGTGATGGCTTTCATTAAATCTTCAATATAAAATGCAAAACCGATCGCAGGAGCATTTTTACCATACTGCTCTAGCAGATTATTGTATCGACCGCCTTTTACAACGGCATCTCCCGTTCCATATGTATATCCGCGGAACATGATTCCGGTATAGTATTCATAACGGCTTAACAGTGAAAAATCAAAGCTGATATACTGTTCATATCCGGAATACGATAATGCAGTATATACCTTTTCAAGCCGGTTGATCGCTTCTAATGAGGTCGGATTGCTGACAAGTTCTTTCGCATGCTCTAACATATCACATCCACCAAATAACTGATCAAAGCTTAACAATACTTTCTTTACGGAATCAGATAAATTCAATTCTTTTACGAGAGATTCCAGACCAAAGAAATTCCGGTTGTGAATATATTTACGGATCTCTTCTGCTGTTTCTTTGGAAAGATTCGCTTCTTCTAATATTCCTTTGAAAAATTCCACTTCTCCAATCTCTATCTGGAATTCTTTCAATCCTGCGGCTAAAAAGCAATCGATCACGGTTGCGATGACTTCTGCATCCGCTGCGGAAGAATCATCATTGATCAGCTCTGCACCAAGTTGTGTGATCTGGTGGGATTTACCCTGATGATTGTGGGTATTTAAAAAGGTATCGCCCTGATAACACAAACGGATCGGTAGATCTTCTTCACTGTAGTATTTGGCAACGCATCGTGCAATACTTGGTGTAATATCCGGTCTTAATACCAATGTGTTATTATCCCGGTCAAAAAATTTGTACATCTCATTCGATGCAGCAGATCCCTTATCCTGATTGAAAATATCAAAAAACTCAAATGTTGGAGTCTCGATATCATTATAACTATATAAAGAGAGGACATGATGCATTTTGGAAAGAACCTTTCGTTTCTTCTTGCATTCATTATCATAGATATCTCTTACTCCTTCCGGAGTGTGCAATAGTTTTTCCATCTCTTTGTCTCCTTTAGTAAAATGTGGTTATTATTTCTGATATTTTGCAATATGCTTTGCAATCAATTCTTCGTCTTCAAAATAATTGATCTTCATGGCAGCTTTTACATCAGCTAATGTCTTAGCTGCAACTTTTTCTGCCTCCTCACTGCCCTTTTTAAGAATATCATATACATAAGCAATGTCTTTTTCGTATTCATGTCTGCGGTTGCGGATCGGCTCTAACTCTTCCTGCATTACGTTGTTGAGGAATTTCTTAACCTTTACGTCCCCTAAGCCGCCTCTTGTATAATGATCTTTTAATTCCTGTAAATTTGCATATTCCGGAAGATAACGTTCGAAATGTTCCGGCTTTGAAAATGCATCCAGATAAGTAAATACGGTATTACCTTCTAATTTGCCGGGGTCTGTGATCTTAATATGATCCGGATCTGTATACATGCTCATGATCTTCTTCTTGATCTCGTCCGGCTCCTCTGCCAAATAAATGCAGTTGCCTAATGATTTACTCATCTTTGCCTTACCGTCAATTCCCGGGAGTCGCAGACAAGCTTCGTTCTCCGGAAGAAGGATACTTGGATCGGTTAAAGCCTCTCCATATACACTGTTAAACTTATGTACGATCTCTTTTGTCTGTTCAAGCATTGGCATCTGATCTTCTCCGGCAGGGACCGTAGTTGCCTGAAACGCGGTAATATCTGCTGCCTGGCTGATCGGATATGTAAAGAAACCAACCGGAATACTTGCTTCAAAGTTACGCATCTTAATCTCTGATTTTACAGTTGGATTTCTCTGTAAGCGGGATACGGTAACTAAATTCATATAATAAAATGTCAATTCTGTAAGTTCCGGAATCTGTGACTGAATTAAGATTGTCGATTTGTCCGGATCAATTCCACAGGCGAGATAATCAAGTGCAACTTCTATGATATTCTCACGAACCTTTTCCGGATTATCTGCATTATCGGTCAATGCCTGCGCATCTGCGATCATAATATATATCTTATCATATTCTCCTGAATTCTGTAATTCCACTCTTCGTTTCAAAGAACCTACATAATGTCCTACATGTAACCGTCCGGTTGGTCTGTCTCCTGTTAAAATAATCTTTGACATCGTTTCTCTCTCCTTATAATCTGTGACAATTGTGCATAGCACATCTTACATAATAACAAATTCTGAATAATTATTCAAGTAACGGGTATATCAATTCATTATTGCGTGATGATACGGATTCTCATTTATCCCGATCTGACAGATCAATATTGATCGCTTCTAAATAATGAACAAGGGCAGCCCCTTCTGAATGCACAAAATAGCGTGGGTCTAATTCTTCATATTTGAAGTTCTTTGCATGCCCATCGCGTGTGATCCGTTCTACATATTCTGCCAGAACACGATAAGGCAGATAATAAAATTCATTTCTTGTGGTAAAATAGATCAACAAAAAACTGATACCACCCTGCTGTTCAAAACGTTTCATAAACTGCATCTGATGTTCATGTATATTCTGCATAGGAAATGTATCTTTGTGACATTCCTTTGCGTCAAAGCAGATTGGAACGGACTGTGCCACACCGATATAATCCACGGTAGAATCCTTTTCAAAATAAGCCAGCGTAATGTGTCTGGTTGCTTTATCAATCTCGATCGGCGTGATCGGTGTCGGAATCTTTTGAACCAAAGCAAGTCCTTTTTCAATATATAATTCGTTCGTTGCGTTAATGAGTTCCTCGAATGTTGAACCCCGAAGTCCTCTTGAATTCCATGTTGCCACTGTATTGCCTCTTTCTATAACATCTTTTTCTCTAAATCTTCTTTGGATTGAATAGAGTCAAATATTGCGTAGATTACCTGTAAAAATGGTTTCTCCGGCATTGCGGTGAAACATTTTCCTGCCAGTTCATTGTCTATGTCATCCGGAAAATGGATATAAAATGCATGCAGCAACTGATGTCGTATGTCAAATGCACTCTTTAAATATGCGTTTACGGATTTGAGTCCGTATTTTCCATCACCGACGATCGGATGACCGACACTCTTTAAGTGAGCGCGAATCTGATGGGTTTTTCCTGTCACCAGTTTTACTTTCAACAGTGTGAAATCTTCTTTTCCACTTTTTCCATGTGCAAGAGGTTTGTACTGTGTCTCAATAAAAGCAGCCTCTTGATATCCATTTGCCAGTGCTTCTTCCTTCGTCTGAAAGATCAGAACCTGATTGTGATTTTTCTTCTTACACAAAAATCCTTTTATCGTTGTCGCCTGCTGCACTGTTCCACAGACGATCGTCAGATAATATTTATCGATCGTGCGTGCCTTCAAAACCCGTGAAAGCATCTGTGTTCCTTTTAAAGACATACCGGCTAAAATGATTCCGCTTGTATTTCGATCAAGGCGATTGCATACCGAAGGTGTAAATAATGATAGCGAACCACCTTTCCATCTGTAATATTCAACGATCTGTTCATTTAACGAATAGTCCGAGGCAGCAGCCTTTTGGGACAAGATGCCGGAAGGTTTGTTCAGAATCAGAACATCTTCATTTTCATAAAGAATGGGTATATTCTTTAATGGATTCTGTTTGGCTGATGAAACTTCACGTACGATATTTGCATCATCAGGATCTGATTTTTCAGATTGGGGAGCAGATGTATTTATCTGCGGAATTATTCCGTCTTTGCGAAAATTACATATGGTTTCATCCGACATATAGATCTGAATCCGGTCACCTGCTTTTAAGATCTCACTGCCGTCCGCTTTTCCGTTGTTATATTTGATATTCTTTTTTCGCAGCATTTTATATAAAAAACTCTGTGGTGCATTGTCTAAATATCTGCCAAGAAATTTATTCAGACGTTGTCCTTCTGAAGAGTTTTCAATCTTTATTTCCTGCATTCCCATTACTCCTCTATACGACTGTTCATAAAAACATATGCCGATCCTTACTCTTATACATGTGGAAGCAGCATGGATAC
>JBNMIW010000021.1:0-14140 GCA_050873485.1 Lachnospiraceae bacterium
ACTGATTAACGAAAAATAATAGAAAATATCTCATATCAAGTGAGATAAATGTTAAAAAATCCACCAGAATAAAAATAAACACTGGTGGATTTTCTGTTTGATATAAAATCTTACTCAAAAGCTATCTTTTTCAGTGCCCTCGCAGTTTACCAAAAGGGTGTAACATATGTAGACCCACAGACGAATTCAAAGGGACAGTGTTACTCTATCCTGAAGCAACGTATGGAAACATATGATTATATGACACTTGAGGTTGTATATCCGAAAGGAGAGGCATTAAGTGTATCAACCAGCAAGAAAGCATTGAGTGCGGCAATTGTTTCTCAGAATCTGGAATCTCTGCAATGGGGCGCTGTGAAGAAATATGTTGCGGGTCCGAATGTGGCAGATTATAAAGTAGAAGAGACCGGTGCATATTATGTAACCAAGGATGGTGATTCCTGGGATATGGCAAAGGATGAGACAAATCAATACTATATTAAGCAATTCTTTACCGGAAGTCCGTGGAAGAAGATCTATCGCACACCATCTTATGTAACACAGAAGATATCGGATGGTTATACCGTTGATGAGACATATACTTATAGTGATGGTACGACATCAACATATAAGGTTACATATGATTTATACAATGATGGACATGGAAAAGGATGGTATTATGCCCCGAATTATGAAAAGGGTCAGGATAATTACCAAAAAGAAGATGCCACAGATTATGAGTATTCAACGGCTTCTATTCGGTTGGATTCTACAAAGGCAGGAACTTATTCCGTTAAGATCAAGGTTGGTAGCAAGACAACAACGGTTAAGGTATATGTAGTGGCAAATAATACACCATATGCACAGGTTAAGCTTGGCAAAGCTGTTTTGAAGAAGTCTAGCAGAAAAGCAAGCAGCAAGTCAATCACATCTGCATATCAGAGTAACTACTATGTAAGTAGCAAAACAAAGTCTGGAAAGTTAAAATTATCCGCTACAAAAGGTTATAAGATTACCGGTATGGTAGTTGCCTATGTGAATAAGGATGGTAAAGCTGTTTATAAGAAAGTAAAGAACGGTAAGAAGATTACATTGTCGCAGGCATTGGCATATCGAAGCACCGATACAGATGGTTATTACAGCAAGAGTTCTAAAAAACAGACAAGTGTTTTTGTTTCTTATAAGGATTCTTATACTGGATACAGCATAACATATACACCAGTTAAAAAAGGTGGCTTGAATAAGATCAAGCGGACAATTAAGACACCTGGTAAGACCACAATGGTTGATTATTTAACATATGGCAGTGGTGATATTAACATTTACGCATATTAATCCGTATGGGAAAGGAGTATAGATATGGGAATTTTTAAGAAGCTTCAACAAGCATTTTTAACAACGGTTGTTACAGTAGCGTTAGGTGCGGTAGCATTTTCCGGAATCTCTGCAGATGCAGCGACCATTACGAAAAAACCAACCGTTAATTCAAAAGAGACTGTTGCAATCGGAACGCAGACAAGTGTAAATGCTGTTTCTAACTTTAAAATTAATGGCAAGGCTTACAAGAAATATAAGAAAAAGATTAAAGTGGTACAGACCCTTAATAATCCGAAATATTGGACAAACAAAGGAACAAAGACGAATTATATTGATGATGAATTTATCAGTGACACTGAAAAATATAAACAGAGTCAGGATAACAACAAATATATCAGTGCACAGAGCTATAGTATTACATTCCTGAAAGCGGGAACATATACGCTCTCTTATGATGAATATTCAACAGGGGAATCAAAGACCGTTCAAAATGCAGACAATGTTTCATCTACAACAACCTATGAGTTGATCAAGACCACTTATAGAGAAACCTATAAGGTTGTTCCAACGACAAATGAGTTAAAGGTATTTGCATTAGGAAAGACAAAGTTTACATACACAACTAAGAATAGCGGTAACAAGGTGAATACCAAGACGGTTATTAAGAACAAATTCTTAAGTGGCAACAGCGGTAAGCTTTCTATGAAAGCTAGTAGCAAGAACTATGCTATTACAAGTGCATTTGTTGTAACGTATGATGCACAGGGTAAGGTTGTAGTAACTGCATCCGGCAATGGCAAGAAAGTAAACTATGGTAAATATAAGAGTCAGGGTAAGACAGTGTATGCCAAGACAAAGGTAGATGCAAATGGAGATACCGTATACAAGAAGGATGCATCTGGTAAAGATACATATGAAAAAGACTATGATCTTGTAACAACCAGTCAGTATGCTTCTAAATATAAGCCAACTACCGTATATTATGGATACAAAGACAAATTTACCGGTGATTCCGTAACATATTCTGTTTCTAACAAGACAGTATATGTGAAGGAGAAGGATGATAAGAATGAAACTTATTATGTGAAAGATGCAGAAGGTAAAAATGTGAAAGATGAGGATGGCTATTTTCAGTATGCAGTAAAAGCCGTTAATGCAACCGTCATCAAAAAGGTTTATAAGCAAAGAGCTAAATTTGATGGTGATTATAAGACTTATGATGTTGTTGCTGAGCTTGTGGTTCTTCCGGGACAGGATAGCTTAAGTGCTTGGGATACATATTATTTAGATGAGAAATCCGCAAAGCGTAGTCAGAATGGTAAGAAAACCGGATATTATCAGGTTGTATCAAAAGGCGGTGTGGCACGGTATCAGTATGTGACACTGGCAGATGGAACAATCAGAGAATATGAAAATCCTGCATATTACAGAAGAACATATAGCAATACCTATGCAGGTTCATGGCAGCCGGTAGATATTAATAGCAATGATTATGATTCCGATGCATCAGATTTCACAGTTGATCCTGCAACAGGAAACAAAACAATAACAACGAAGTATCGTTGGGTAGATTCAACAGATAATCAGGGTAAGAAGACAGAGATTGTTGATCTAAACAGAGTTGATTTATCTGATGGAGGCGCAAGCGATTCTTACACAATCTACAAGAAATAATTCATTGATTCTCGAATAGAGATATGATGACTCCCCCGGTGGTGATCAGTATAAGATCATCATCGGGGATTTTTCTATGCAGACAATTATGACCGGAATGTACATCATTATGTATATTTGGTCAAATTTATGTACAAAATCAGTGCAATTATGACCATTACAGTCATAAAGTACACGTTTTTTAGTCATAATTATGACCGAAAAATCCGTAAAATAAGCAGATTGGGTACTTTTGGTCATAATTGTAGACAACGTCCTTTTTCTGTGCTATGATGCCCGTACGTTCGAACGAAAATTACATAGAACGGAGGACTGATATGTCTAACACGAAAGAAACATCTGACGTTACCTTTCCGCTCTGGGACGAGATCGCCAAGGTATTTGTCCTGACCATGTCGGAGCAGTTGTTTCCGCTGATCGAGGAAGTGTATGGGATCCATTATCCATACGGTACACCGGTTGTGTTCCTGTCAACAGAACAGCCTGTATTTCCGGAAGGAACAGAAGGCGCACTCAGCTCACAGCTGATGGATCTGTCTGTGTTGATCAACGGAACCGACTACTATCACATCGAATGTCAGATGAAAAATGATCACCAGATGGTGATCCGAATGATTTCTTATGATCTGCATTTTGCCATGCAGCACTGTACCGAAGAAGATACCGCTGCCGGTGAAATGATCCTTTATTTTCCACGTTCCGTGGTACTATACCCCGAGAAGAATAATGCCATACCGGATCGCTTACGGTGTAAGATCATCTTTCAGGATGAAAGTGAACACATCTATCAGATCCCGACTGTACGGATACAGGATTATTCGTTAGAGGAGATCCGCAAGAAACATTTGCTGCTGTTCATTCCGTATGTACTGCTCCGGTTACGACCGCAGCTGCGGTCGCAGGGCAAAGTAAATGAAGAAGAATTGACATCTATTGTTGAGTCCGTTATATTAATCTTAGAAGAAGAAAAAAGTGCCGGAAACATCACAGAGAATCAGGAACGCGATATCCTTGACTTGCTCCGGCGGGCTTCGAAGCAGTTATTTAAGAATCATCCGAGATATCACAGGGAGGTTATGAATATGACGGAACCGAAGATCAAGACGTTATCAATGCAGTTGGCGGAATTGAATACCGCATTGGCGGAAAAGGATTCTGCTTTGGCGGAAAAAGACAGGGAAATTACAGAACTTATCAAAATCAAAAACACGGTATCAGAAAAAGATGCCGAAATTGCTGCACTAAAGGAGAAGTTAGCAGCACTTACATCATCATGACATTGAATTAATAATGTACCATAACCCGGGATAGTATTCGTGACACAACACGGCTATTCTGGGTTTTGTTTGTCGCATACAAATATTCCCGCGTTCTTTGTAATCGAAAAGCCCTTTCCACGTTGGGTTTTCTTTGTTACAAAGGCATGAAAATCTTTGTAGCGGTCTAAGATATATTGGTTCTGGTTGCCATGACAGGATAGAATATATTCAATCAAAGGTTCTGCGTCCGTAACCAGCAGGTCGTCCTCGTAAATGTGCATTTGAACATGGGAAAAATGTGGTGCAAGCAGAGTGGCACCATTTTCCAGACCAAAGCGTTCATAAAGCTTGTCGGCAGATAAAGTGATCTGGGGGTTAAATTTCTGTACCAGATCCGTAATCTCCTGCATATGAGAAGCTCCATATGTGCTGCAAATCAATTGCCCGCCCGGTTTCAGCACGCGCCGGATCTCATTTAATACCTGATTTAGATCGGAGCAGTAGAACAATACATGATTGGCTATGAGCAGGTCGAAGGTATTATCTTCATATGGAATGGAGTGGCAGTCAAAGGCATGAAATCGAAACCGTGATGGATTGGTGTTGCCATGAAGCTGTTCGAATGACGATATCTCACGTCGTGTATCGCGGAGCATTCCTTCTGAAATATCATTTAAAATGATAGAACAATGTTGTGGTATCTTTGAAAAATTCTCCTTCCACAGGGCACCATTGCCGCACCCCAATTCTAAAATGTGCATGGAATCAGTTATATGGCATTGTTCGTAGATCCACGGAAACCATCCCTGCTTATTGATCGTATAAAGTTTGTGCAGACGGATTCTGGCGGATATATTGGTTGCATTCTGATATTGTGCCTTTAAGGTATTCTCCATGCCGGTCAGATGAATCAGATTGAGCATCTGACTCCAATTGATCTCCTGATTATTGTCAATGGCATCGGTAGTGTCCTCAATTGCTCTGGCAACTAACTGCATCTGTTCAATGCGGTCTTTGACAAGTTTGAGCTGCAAATTCAAGGAATTGCGCAACATATGGTAGTCCGGATCGCCAATCGTCATATCGCGGATGTCATCCAAGGAAAATCCCAGATATTTTAATAGAGGAATCTGCTGCAAACGGGCAAAATCCTCGTCGGTGTAGAATCGGGCACCGGAATCATTCACATAGGATGGTTTTAATATATTCTGTTTGTCGTAGTAGCGTATCGTCCGGACGGTGATGTGCGCCATCTTGGCAAATTCACCGGATGTATAATAGCCTGGAAGTTTCATATTGGTATTCCTCGCATAATGGTAAATAAAAGCTGCGTTAAAATCATTTTGTTAGCTTAAGGTATAGTATAGCATGAAATAGATTGAATTTATAGAAAGAATATGATGAAAGAGAGGTACAAAGTATGTGAAGAATCGGAATAGCATATTGTATGATATATTAAGGTATTGTAGAATACAAAAGGTTATGCTATAATGCCATTGATTTTATAAAACGATTCTAAGTTCTGTCGCATATGCCGACAGCTAAGAGGGAAACAGGTGTGAGTCCTGTACAGTCGTGCTACTGTAAATGTGTAGTTTTACTCCATATCCATTGCAGAATTGTGAGAAGGCGGAGACAAGACGTTACTGCATAAGTCAGGAGACCTGCTTAGAGTTACTTCCATTTTCACACGTAATTGTAAATGGCAGATATACTAATTTCTGTGAATACAATGGGTGAATTGTATTCTTTTTTCGTTTTATGAAAGCAAATTATCCTTTGATTTGCGTTTCATCTAAGCCGAAGGTGTATTAAAGACGGCTTTCTATGTGCGCTTTCCATATATGATTACAGTAACAAATACTTAGGAGGATTAATAATGAAAAGTTGGTTTAAGAAACAAATGGCAGTTTTGTTGACATTGGTTCTGGCTTTTTCTGTTACCATTCCAGTATCAGCAGAAGGCACAGATGAGAGTGTACAGACTGTAACAGTAACATTGTCAGGACAGGCGGAGGGAGCATTTCTTTTTGCGCCGGGGGAATATACAATTTCTTCAAATGAGGCAGAGAAGTTTGGATATAAGGATGCCGAAGGCGGCGTTACAACGTTAGATGCGCTTGTATATGCACATGAGATAGCTATTGGAAAAGAATTTACAAAAGAGACAAAAGAGGATTATTTGCAAGTAGCTGATTCAGGATGGATTTTATTAGCATTTGGTGGACTTTGTCAATCAGCCGGATTTAAAGTAAATGATATTTTGCCATATGATAGTGAAAGTGATTATAATGAATCATATGGTTATACTGGGTTCATGGTTAATCAGGCAATTATCCATGATGGCGATGATGTTGTTTTTTTCTCGTATAGTAGTGCATATGATGATCTTTGTACTTGGTTTGAAAAGGACGGAGAAAAGGTTACAAATTTGAAGCTGGAAGAGAATAGTGCACAGCAGATTCAGCTTAAAGGATATTCGTATATGCAAAATGGTTCTAAGAAAGAGGAAGATATCAAGGCAAATACGAATGGTATTAAAGATGCACAACTTACATTAACGAAGGCTGGAACGATGGAAAGTAAGGCAGTTGAAGCCGTTGTTACAGATGAAAATGGGAATGTGGTTCTTTCTGGATTGACAAAAGGAGAATATTATTTATCTGCATATGTTACTACAGGTAATGGAGCAACTCCAATTATTATGCCAATTTGTAAATTGCAGGTTGTGAGCATTAAAGATAATATTGCAGCAACTTATACACAGACAACAGACCCCTGGACAATTATAGATATGTCGGCATATGGTCAGCAGGATAAGTTAGTTAATGAGGATAAGTATATTGCCTCTGCAAAAGAAATAATAACAAACACTGAAAAGACCGTGACCGATAAAGAAAAGGCAATTATTGCTTTAAGTGGTTTAGGATATGATGTGAGTAATTTAGATATTGATGGTGAAAAGGTAAATGCAATTTCAAAGTTACTTGAAAATAAAATAACTAATGCTTCTGTATATGCATATGCATATGGATTGAATGCTGTGGATTCTGGTAAATATTGTATTCCAAGCAATGCATATTACGGCCGGGAGCAGTTAGTAAAGAATATATTAGAGTTGCAGACCGTTGATAAGGGTTGGACATGGTCATCAGATTTAACTAAACAGGATACTGACACAACCGGCATGGTTCTTCCGGCATTAGCTCCATATTATCTTGCAGATAACGCAGAAGAGGCAGAACTGACAGAAGCAACCTATAAGAATGTAAAAACAGCAGTGAATGCAGCAGTTGATATGTTATCTACAAAACAGGGAAGTAATGGTTCTTATGGAAGTGCGAATACAGATGCAATGGTAATTGTGGCACTTTCTAGTCTGGGCATTGATGCGAATAAGGATTCCCGTTTTGTAAAAGAGGGAAATGGTTTATATGATGGAATGCTTCAGTATATGATGAAAGATTATTCCGGTTTTTGGTATGGTACGAATAAAAAGGTTAATGATTTGGCTACAGAACAGGCATTCCGTGCATTGGTTGCATATTCTAAGATGAAAGAGAGTGGAAAGCCATATAATGTATATGATTTTTCAGATCCTTCTGTATCAAGAGTAAAATTAAATGTGAGCAGTAAGGAAATGACAGATGGAGATACATTTACATTACAGGCTCAGGTATTACCGGAGATCGCAACAAACAAAGAGATAACTTATGAGACATCGGATGCAACGGTAGCAGAAGTTTCAGAAAAGGGTGTTGTTACAGCAAAGAAGGCAGGAACGGCAACAATTAAAGTTATTTCTAAGGAAGACAACACAAGAACAGCAACCTGCGAAATCGTAGTGAAGGATAAGAAGGTTGAGCCGACTCCAACTCCTGACGATAAGAAGGATGATAAGACCGAGGCGACAACCGAGGCAACTACGGAAGCTACGACTGAGACTACAACAGAAGCACCTGCCAATGTAAATTACAGTAAGATTCCGTTACAGACAGGTAAGAAAACCAATGTGATCCAGATCAATGGTGGAAAGACCAAGATTAAGAAAGCTACAGTAAGCAATAAGAAGATTGTTTCGGTTACTGTTAAGAATGGAAAGTTACAGATCAAGGCAAAGAAGAAGGGTAAGGCAGTTATTACCATTACCGATGAGAATGGTCAGGTATCCAAAGTAACAGTTGAGGTTAAGAAATTGGTACCACTTAAGAAGTTATCTTTAAATAAGAAGAAAGTAACATTAAAAGTGAACCAGAAGGAGAAACTCGTTGTTACAAAGAATCCGGTAACGGCTGTTACGAAACTGAAATGGTCGACAAGTGACAAGAAGATTGCTACTGTTGATCAGAACGGAAAAGTAAAGGCAAAGAAAAAAGGAAAAGTAACGATTACGGTAAAGGCATCAAATGGTAAGAAAGCCAGATGTAAAGTAACAGTTAAATAATCATAACTGGAAAGGTTGCCAGGTTATTGAATAGAGTTGGCAGCCTTTCTTGTATTAGAAAATGTTGGATGATTTTGTATAGTATCCGTACAAGGTGACGGGGAAGAAAGGAAGAAGAATGAGACAAGAAAAGAAAAGAGTGTTCTCCTGGTTGATGATGCTTGCGATGGTATTTAGTTTCATTTTGCCGGGGAATCAGCTTAATGTACAGGCAGAAGATATACTTACTGTAAATGCAGATGGCTATTATGAGTTAGGCAGTGCAGATGATATGCTGGCATTTGCACAGAAGGTAAATGCAGGAGAAAAGGAATTAAATGCCGTACTTACGAATGATATTGATATGGCAGGAAAGACTTGGACTCCTATTACAGAATATGCAGGTACTTTTGATGGTCAGAATCATAAGATCAAGAATCTTACTTTTGACTCAACGGATCAAGATCAAGGTATTTTTGGAACCAATATCGGAACTATTGAGAATATTGCTGATATTACTGGAACTTATACGGAAAATCATGCGAATATCGGGGGACTTACAGCAATTAATAAAGGAAAAGTTGTTAATTGTCATAGTAGTGTGAAGATTATCTGTAATAAGAATGGAGGTTATGTTGGCGGAGTAGTAGGATATAATATAACAGATACTGCACTTGTAGAGAAATGTTCGTTTGAGGGAACCATTACGATTCCGGCAGACAGTACAGTATCTAGTGCATATATAGGCGGTGTTGTAGGGCGTCAACGGACGGGAAAACCATATATCATTGGATGCGTGAATCGTGGAACGATAATGAATGAGAATTCGAAATGGATGTATATAGGTGGTATTGCAGGATATGCAGATGGTGGGAATATCTGGTTCTCTTATAACGAGGGAACTTTACAGGCGGCTTCAACCGAAACCTATATTAGTGGTATTGCGTATAGCGCAAAGCCGTATAATTGTTATTCGGTGGGAACATTGAAAGGTGGAAAATGTTATCAAATCGCACCATTATTTGGAACAAATAACTATTATTTATCAGATGCTGAGGAACAAGGTGCACGGACAGATGAGGAATTCAAAAAGAATTCTATGGTCAATACGTTGAATGCATTAACTACATCTATGAAGAGTCTTGTTCCGGCGGATTGCATGTTTGAGCAATCGAATGGTTACCCTGCATTAGTATGGGAAGGAAAAGGTATAGAGGTAACTCCTGTTGCAGTAAAGAGTGCGACAATTAGTGGTGATGCATTGTCTGGTGTTACATTAGCAGCTGCTATTACAGGTGAGAATGATAAAGAACCAACGAGTGTCAGTTATCAGTGGCAGGTATCGAGTGAAGAAGGTTATGAGGATATTGCAGATGCGGTATATCCAACATTTGCGTTGCCGGATACAGAAGCATATGTGGGAAAACAGCTTCGTGTTGTAGTAACAGGTGGAAATGATTCCAAGGTGATATCTGAACCAACATCGGTAATTGGTAAGTCAGATAAGCTTCGTGTAACAGAAGATAAAGCAGAACTGCAATCATTTGGTTCACCAATTCTGGAAAACTGTCAACTTACATTGCCGGATTACGGAAGTAATGGATCTACTATTACATGGGAAAGTAATAAGCCGGAAGTTATCTCTAGCGAAGGAAACGTAATATTGCCTGCAGCAGATAAGGTATCTGTGAGTTTAAAAGCGACAATCACTTATAATGAGACAACAGATACAAAAACATTTTCTGTGCAGGTGCAGTCCATAGATTATCAGGATGCATTGGCAGATAGTAATGCAATACAATTAGCATCAAAGACGATCTATGAAGCACAGACATTGGATTTGCCAATAAAAGGTAAAAATGGAAGTGAAATTACATGGACGAGTAATAAGACAGATTATATTACCAATGAAGGAGTAGTTACATTACCGGCAACAGGAACACAGAGCGTTAAACTAACAGCTACCATTACAAAAAATGAAACCAATGTTACGAATACATTCTGGCTAACTGTATATTCTACGGATAAGGGAAATGTTACTCGGGATAAAGACGAGTTATCAATTCAGACAGATGTTAGAGAAGCTGGCAAGATAGAACTTCCGGCACAGGGTAAGCATGGCAGTACGATCACATGGACAAGTAATAATGAAGATGTGATTGCAAATGATGGAACGATAACACTTCCTGAAAGTGGTGTTGTTTCCGTTACTTTGAAAGCATCTATTGTGTCAAATGAAACAACTGCTACGAAAAGTTTTACAGTCAAAGTATGCTCAAAGGAATCTCAGACCAAACAGGTCAATGTAACATTTACACTAGTGGGTGATGATGTGCATGGAGCTAATCCACATAAGGCATTTTATAAGTGGATTGACGGATATAAAACATCTTATACAGAAGCGGATCAAAAGACAGCATTAGATTTAATTGATGATGCTTTTAATGAGTATGGATTCCAGCGTACAGGTAGTAATTCTTATCTGACCGGGGTCATCACACCGGATGGAGTAACTCTTGCACAGTTTATGAATGGATCAGGTTCCGGCTGGATGTACATGGTAAATGGAAAAACTCCGAATTTTGGAATGTTCGGGTATAAGCTTTCGGACGGAGACGAAGTTAAATTATATTATGTGCACAGTTATCAGGAAGTAAATGCAGATCCGATTGATACTCCGGTACAGACGATCACGTTAGATACAACAGAAAAGGTATTAACTATTGAAAAACAATTACAACTCTCTGCCACCGTTAAACCATCCTACGCAGCAAATAAAAATATTGTCTGGACATCCTCAAATGAGAAGGTTGCTACAGTTGATGAGAATGGTATTGTAACAGCGAAAGCGAATGGTAAGGCGGTCATTTCTGCGACTGCACAGGATGGAAATGGAGCGAAAGCCGAGTGTACGGTAGAAGTTCAGAATCCTTTAGAACCGGTAATTCAGTATCTCCATAATACTGCTGTAACAGAACCTACTGTTGGTTCTACAGGTGGTGAATGGGCTGTATTATCACTGGCAAGACATAATGTGAAGGATGTTGCGTGGTATCACTATTATTATGATCAGGTAGTGAATAAAATAAAAGGTAAGGGAAATAAGATCAGTAATACCAAATCAACAGACAATTCCAGAGTGGTGATTGCATTAACAGCAATTGGTGCAGATCCTACAAACATAAATGGAGAGAATCTGTTGCAGCCATTAGCGGATTATAATTATGTGGTAAAACAGGGTATCAATGGTGCAACATATGCATTGATCGCATTAGATACTGCAAATTATAACGTTCCACAGGTGAACGGTGTAGATGAGATAACAACAAGAGAAAAATTGATTCAGTTCATCTTAGGTAGAGAGATTAAGGATGGCGGCTGGGCCTTTGGAGAAGTTGATGAGAGTACGACACCGGATGTTGACATGACGGCGATGGTTATTCAGGCTTTAGCACCGTACTATAAAACAGATGAAAAAGTAAGAGAAAGTGTTGACCGCGGAATTCAGGTTCTATCTGATTTGCAGGGAGACAATGGCGGCTATGCTAAGACAAGTATAGGAACAAGTGACACTGATCGGTCGAGTGAGTCGATCGCACAGGTAATCTGCGCATTATCCGCATTGGGAATTGATGCACAGTCGGACGAACGTTTTATTAAGAATGACCATTCTTTATTAGAAGCATTCCTTACATTTTATGATGATAAGACCGGCGGATTCAAACATCAACAGACAAATGAGGAGCCTGATTTAATGGCATCAGAGCAGGCTGCCTACACATTGGTAGCATATGATCGTTTGCAGAATGGACAAAGTGGCTTGTATGAGATGTCAGATGCACAATGCATGTATATTTGTGCAGATAACGAGCATAAATGGGATTCCGGAAAAGTGACAAAACCGGCTACAGAGCTTGAAAAGGGAATCAGGACATTTACATGTACGGTATGTGGAACAACAAAGGAAGAAGAGATTCCACAGGTTGTGAAGAAGGATGATCCGACCGAGGCAACCACAGAAGTAACTACCGAGGCTACAACAGAAGCACCTGCCAAGGTAAATCACAGCAAGATTCCGTTACAGACAGGTAAGAAAACCAATGTGATCCAGATCAATGGAGGAAAGACCAAGATTAAGAAAGCCAAGGTAAATAATAAGAAGATTGTTTCGGTTACTGTTAAGAATGGAAAGCTACAGATCAAGGCGAAGAAGAAGGGTAAGGCAGTTATCACCATTACCGATGAGAATGGTCGGGTATCCAAAGTAACAGTTGAGGTCAAGAAATCTGTACCACTTAAGAAGTTATCTTTGAATAAGAAGAAGGTAACATTAAAAGTGAACCAGAAGGAAAAACTCGTTGTTACAAAGAAGCCGGTAACGGCTGTTACGAAACTGAAATGGTCAACAAGTGAAAAGAAGATTGCTACTGTTGATCAGAACGGAAAAGTAAAGGCAAAGAAAAAAGGAAAAGTAACGATTACAGTAAAGGCATCAAATGGTAAGAAAGCCAGATGTAAAGTAACAGTAAAATAATCTGAATTTTAAGGGGCTGCTAAGTTGTTCGATTTAGCAGCCCATGTTATACTGAGGAAAGATTTGTATAGGATAGGAAGAAGGTGATCTCATGAAATGGAAGAAAATTGCGGGTGCCCTGTTTGTTGCAATCCTTTTGGTATTTGCATTCTGGTATGGTGGAAATGGAATTGATAACCGGGGCTTTTCAATCGAAACGACAGAAAATACAGGGATATCAGACAATGTTCCGGAATCCAACACTTCCGATACAGCCGGGGTACAGAGAGGACAGAAGTCGCAGAATACCGCATCCGGGCAATCTGTGGACAAGAAAGAGAAAAAGGGGAATATCTTCCAACAATTGTTCATGAAGATCAGTCATAAGGGATCTTCCGGTACATCGCAGAATGGACAGAATAGCCGTAAAGCGCAGAAAAATGCACAAAAAGCGGTTAAGAAAGCATCAAAAGACAAGAAAAATACAAAGAAGACCTCGAAGTCGAACAATGATCAGAACGCGGCAACATCGGGTGGCAGGGATTTGGCAACAGCAACCAAGGCTTCCACACAGACGGATTCGTCCAAAGAAGATCAGACGCAGCAGGCAACAGCAGAGAATACGGCAGATATGATAAGCTGTACGATCAGTATATCCTGTAGCACGTTGTTAAATAATATGGACAAGTTAGCAGAGAAGAAACATTCTCTTGTTCCCAAAGACGGATATCTGTTAGCAGCCACTACGGTTAAGGTGAAAAAGGGAGGCACTGTGTTTGATGTGCTGCAAAAAGTAACAAAGGATAATAATATTCAGCTTGAATTTAACTATACACCGGCATATAAGAATTATTATATCGAAGGAATTGGAAATTTATATGAGTTTGATGGTGGAGAATTGTCCGGCTGGATGTATTGTGTAAATGGAACATTTCCGGGAGTAGGATGTTCTTCCTATAAGGTGAAGGATGGGGA
>JBNMIW010000022.1:0-14116 GCA_050873485.1 Lachnospiraceae bacterium
ACTCACGCTGTGCAAGGGTTATAGGTCGCAATTGTTTACGGTACGAGGGAATGGAATTACATCACGGATATTGCCCATTCCGGTAATATACATGATTAAGCGTTCAAATCCCAGTCCGAAACCTGCATGGCGTGTGGAGCCATATTTTCTAAGGTCAAGATAAAATTGATAATCTTCCTGTTTCAGACCGCATTCGTTCATACGGGCAAGCAATGTGTCGTAGTTATCCTCACGCTGGCTTCCGCCTATGATCTCGCCAATTCCGGGAACCAGACAGTCCATAGCGGCAACGGTTTTATTGTCTTCGTTTAATTTCATATAGAATGCTTTAATTTCTTTTGGATAATCTGTAACAAAAACCGGACGTTTAAAGTGTTGTTCGGTAAGGTAGCGCTCGTGTTCTGTTTGAAGATCACATCCCCAGGATACTTTGTATTCGAATTGATCATTATGTGGTTCCAGTAATGCGATTGCTTCGGTATATGTGACATGTCCAAAATCCGAGGTGATTACATGCTGTAAGCGTTCCAATAATCCTTTGTCTGCAAACTGGTTGAAGAACTGCATTTCCTCCGGGGCTTGTTCCATTACATAAGATATGACATATTTTAACATCTGTTCCGCTAACTCCATATCATCTGTCAGATCTGCGAATGCGATTTCCGGTTCGATCATCCAGAATTCCGCAGCGTGCCGTGTTGTGTTGGAATTCTCTGCACGGAAGGTTGGTCCAAAGGTATAAATGTTACGGAAAGCCTGTGCATAGGTTTCGCCATTTAACTGTCCGCTGACAGTGAGGGAAGTCATTTTCCCAAAGAAATCCTCCCGGTAATCGATATTTCCCTGGTCGTCCAATGGCGGATTGGCAGGATCGATCGTGGTTACACGAAACATTTCTCCAGCACCTTCGCAGTCACTTCCGGTGATCAATGGAGTGTGCACATAAACAAATCCACGCTCCTGGAAGAATTTGTGAATGGCAAATGCTGCCAAAGAACGGACACGGAACACGGCTTGGAATGTGTTGGTCCGAGGGCGTAAATGTGATATGGTTCGAAGATATTCAAAGCTGTGTCGTTTTTTCTGAAGAGGGTAGTCCCCAGGACAGTCGCCTTCAATTTCTACATTTAATGCATGGATTTCAAATGGCTGTTTGGCATCCGGTGTTAATAACAATTGACCGGAAATGATCAGTGCCGCACCGACATTTAACTTTCGTACAATATCATAATTTGTAAGTTTGTCATCATATACAACCTGAACAGGCTGAAAAAATGTACCGTCATGAATGGATAAAAAACCAAAGTTTTTTGAGTCTCGGTTGGATCTTACCCAGCCGCAAATAGTGATAGTCCGGTCTGCCAAACTTTCGCTTTGTTGATACAAATCTCTCAACTGAAGTATATTCATAATAGTAACTCCTTAATAATGAAATGTTATTTAAGAATACTATACCTCATTTTTTAAAAATCTTCCATTCTTCTGATTGCTTTTTGGATAAAATGTTATAAAAAGTATACTTGAAATATTCAAATTGAAATATGATTGATATTTCCATATAATGGAAAAATTGTGCAAAGTATATAAAATGTGGGTAAAAAAACGACAAAAAAATAAAAGAAATATGCTAAAATAGGGAGTTTTCATGAAGAAATAGACAAAATTAATAAAAAATATGTTATTTTGCATAAAAAATGTTTCATTTTTTACATTTTAATGTTATAATATACTACATATTTAGCATAAAGGGGTGACACTATGATTAAGAAAGAAATGATAGCTATGCTGTTAGCCGGTGGACAGGGAAGCCGTTTAGGTGTTTTAACATCGAATCTGGCAAAGCCTGCGGTTGCTTTTGGTGGTAAGTATAAGATCATTGACTTCCCACTTAGCAACTGTATCAATTCAGGAATCGATACAGTTGGCGTTTTGACGCAGTATAGACCATTACGGTTAAACCAGCATATTGGAATAGGTATTCCATGGGATCTGGATCGTAGTATTGGTGGTGTAACGGTTTTACCACCATATGAAAAGAGCGAGAACAGTCAGTGGTATACAGGTACTGCCAATGCAATTTACCAGAACTTAGAGTATATCGATTACTATAATCCGGAATATGTATTGATCCTGTCAGGTGATCATATTTATAAGATGGATTATGAAGTGATGTTAGATTATCACAAATCAATGGAAGCAGATATTACACTTGCTACATATGAAGTTCCAATGGAAGAAGCAAGCCGTTTTGGTGTGGTTATTACAGATGGTAACGGTGTAATTCAGGAATTTGAGGAGAAACCGGAGAAACCAAGAAGTAATAAGGCTCCCATGGGTATTTATATCTTCAAATGGAGTGTGTTGAAGGCTGCTTTGCAGGAACTAAAAGATGTTCCGTCTTGTGATTTTGGTAAGCACATTATTCCACATTGTCATCAGAATGGTGCCAAGGTTGTTGCCTATGATTTCAAGGGATATTGGAAGGATGTTGGAACACTTGGTTCTTATTGGGAAGCCAATATGGAATTGGTAGATATCATTCCGGAGTTTAACTTATATGAGGAATTCTGGAGAATTTATACAAAGAGTGATATTTTACCACCTCAGTACATAGATGAGACAGGTACGGTAACAGAGAGTATTGTCGGTGAGGGAACAGAAGTATATGGCGAAGTTTCTCATTGTGTAATTGGTTCAGGTGTTACCATTGGCAAGGGTGCGATCGTTAAGGATTCCATTATCATGAACAATACAGTGATTGGTGAAGGTGCAATTGTTAACAAAGCAATCATTGCAGAGAATGTTAATGTCGGCAAGAACACAGAGTTGGGTGTTGGAGAGGAAGCAACCAATGAGTACAAACCACAGATTTACTCATTCGGTCTTGTTACAATCGGTGAGAATTCAACGATTCCTGACAATGTTAAAGTTGGTAAGAATACCGCAATTTATGGTCCTACCGAGGCTTCAGAGTATCCAGATGGATTGTTAAAGAGTGGTTCTAGTTTGATAAAGGTAGGTGACTTAGCATGAGAGCAATTGGAGTAATTTTAGCAGGTGGTAACAGTAGCAGAATGGGAGAGTTATCTGCAAAACGTGCAGTTGCTGCAATGCCTGTAACAGGTAGTTACCGTGCAATTGATTTTTCTTTGAGTAATATGACAAATTCTCATATTCAGAAGGTTGCTGTATTTACTCAGTATAATTCTCGTTCATTGAATGAACATTTGAATTCTTCTAAATGGTGGGATTTCGGAAGAAAACAGGGCGGTTTGTATGTGTTTACCCCAACGATCACCTCTACAAACAGTTATTGGTATCAGGGAACCGCAGATGCACTTTATCAGAACATCAGCTTTTTGAAGGATAGCCATGAGCCATATGTTGTAATTGCAAGTGGTGATGGTATCTATAAGTTGGACTACAACAAAGTATTGGAGGAGCATATTCGCAAGGGTGCAGATATTACGGTTGTATGTAAGGATATCAATCCGGAAGAGGATGATGTAAGCCGTTTTGGTGTAGTAAAATATAACGATGATATGCAGGTGATTGACTTTGAGGAGAAACCGTTAGTAGCGCAGACGCAGACAGCTTCTATTGGTGTATATGTAATTCGTAGAAGACAGTTGATCGAATTGCTGGAAGCATGTGCAAAAGAGGGAAGAACCGATTTCGTTAAGGATATCCTGATTCGTTATAAGAATGTTAAAAAGATATATGCGTATAAGATGGATTCTTATTGGAGAAATATCGGAACTATCGAGTCTTATTACAAGACCAATATGGATTTCCTAAAGAAAGATATTCGTGATTATTTCTTCCGTCAGTATCCGGATGTATATTCAAAGGTAGATGATCTTCCACCTGCTAAATACAATAAGGATGCTGTTGTGAATAACAGTTTGATCGCAAGTGGATGTATTATCAATGGTACAGTAGAGAACTCTGTATTATTTAAGAAGGTATATGTAGGTAATAATTGTGTGATTCGTAATTCAATCATTTTAAATGATGTACATATTGGGGATAATTCAGTGATTGAGAATTGTATCGTAGAGAGTCGGGATACTCTGCGTGCAAACACGATACACACGGCTGAACCGGGACAGATTAAGATTGTAGTGGAGAAGAATTTCCGCTATGCATTATAGGTCCTTTTCTGGAGAAAAACATTAAACTATACAAAGGGGTGTAATACTTTATGGAGATTACAGATATCAGACTGAAAAAGGTTGCAAAAGAGGGTAAGATGAAAGCAATTGTGTCTATTACATTAGACAACGAATTTGCAGTTCATGATATTAAGGTAATTGAAGGTGAAAAGGGGTTATTCATCGCAATGCCTAGTAGAAAAGCAGCCGATGGGGATTACAGAGATATCGCGCATCCGATCAATCAGTCAACGAGAGAGCGGATCCAGTCATTGATTTTGGCTGAGTATGAGAAAGCATTATTAGAGGAAGACGAAGATATATAATGTATAGCATTTAAGAAAAGCTATCCTGAAAACGAATAGAAGAGATTTGTTTTTCAGGATAGTTTTTTTATATTAAAGAGTAGAGAGGAGCATGATATGAAGAGAGTAATTTTAGGAATGTTAATGATTATTATGTTTGGGTGCAATGTGCAGGCGGCACAGTTTTCAAAGACTACACCGGTAAGAGTGGGTGCGGATTCTGCGGAGACGATCGACGTGAAGACGGTTATGTCACAGGCAGAGAACAACTTGAATAGTGTCAGAGTATATGGCGTGGAGATCATCATGAATGGTGAATTATTGATGGACGTAGCAATTGATCAGAACACAAAAGTTATTTATGGTAATATTCCGTCAGAGGACGGCAATATGATCTTATGGGGAGATACCGGCAAAAAGATGGCATATCTGTATGATGCGAAGACACAGAGATGGTATTTTAGTCCCAATGATACAGACTTCTCTGAATTAGAAAAGCAAAAAGATTCCGCAAAGCAGACTGTACAGACAGAGAATGCGGTGAATTATCAGTATATTGGTAAAGTGACAAAGACGGTTCGTGAGCAGACGGTTGAATGTTATCAGATACGGGCAACGGAATCAGAGTCAGGAGAAGTTTCTACTTGTGATTACTATGTCAGTACAAATGGGAATCAGATGATTTCCACGGAGATAACCGTGCAGAGTGGGTATATTTCCGGTGGAATCACCATGCAGATGAATTTTTATTATCCGGAAAGCTTATCGGTCCCGCAAGACGTTATTGCAAAGGCAACATTAGCACCGGGATATAGCGTGGTGAAGGGTAGGGTTACCTACAAGGTTAAGCAGGTCAAAGGACAACCGGTATTTTGTGTAAGTGATGGATATCGCACCGGAAAGAATGTTAAGATATTAGATTCTATTATGGTTTGTGGTAAGGCATATCCGGTATATGAGATCAGTGATGCAGCCTTTTTAGGTAATTCGAAAGTTAAGACAGTAACGATTGGTAAGAATGTTCAGGTCATTGGCAAAAAAGCATTCTATAAATGTAAAAAATTATCTACAGTTAAGATTAATGCAAGTAATTTGAAAAAGGTAGGAAAATATGCATTTAAAGGAACTGCCAAATCATGCAAAGTTAAGGTAGCCAAGAAGAAATTCAAGAAATATAAGAAATTAATCTTAAGCGCCAAATCAGGAGTAACGGTTACGGAACAAAAGAGATAAAAAGAATGGCATATATAGAATAGGGGTTAAAACTTATCTATATATGCCATTTTTGCTAGTTAAGTCGTTGAAAAACTGTTTTATACTTCTTGCAATATTTTGTAATGATGTATAAGAATATTTAGCGGAAGGTAATGGAAGAGATTGGAGTAGTATCCCCTAGCTTATAACTGGTAATCTGTTCGTTGTTTGACAAATAGAGATAATCACCAATATATATACCGCGTACAGAGTCATAGTCATATTCGTTTTTCTGATTTAACCGGTAGCGGGCAGTTTCCTCAAAGCCTTTTTTATTATCATAAGTATAGGTGGCAAAATAGTAACCATACTGATCTGTTGAGGAATCGTAAGTGGTATATACGAATCCGAAAATATTATCCTGCGTGTTGATCATAATTGCTTTATGATCGTACAATGCCGGGCTATACTCAGAGTTTTCAATGACGTATTTGTTTCGTTCTGTTACATTTTCCGGATCGCTGATATCAAACATGGATAACTTAATACCGGAAGAAACCTGAGTGGCAGGATCGGTATCCTGACCGATTCCTAACAATATGTTATCCCCGTAAGCATGAAGATAATTTGAAAATCCCGGAATTTTTAACTGACCGACAATCGTTGGATTTTTCGGATCAGACAGGTCTACAGAGTAAAGAGGATCTGTATTGCGGTATGTTACAAAATATCCCATGTCACCTAAAAATCTGGCAGAATAGATCTGTTCTCCCGGAGCAATGCCGGTCAGTTTGCTGACGAGATTCATGTCACTGTCTAGTATATAGAGAGCATTTACATCTTCGGTTACGGTATTTTCTGTGGAGGCTTTTTCGGTAGCCAGATCCCGTAAGAGGGCAATGTTATTGGCAGGAATCGTTGCAACCATTCGCAAATAACCATCTTTTTCACTTAAAGCAAAACTATCGTAAAAATATCCTGCTACGGTTGCACTGTTGCCTACAGTAAGAGAACCGTTTTTGTAGGCAATCCGGCTAATCTTTGTTTGCGTTACATCATTATATTGTGTGCAATATAGATATATGGCAGAATCACTTACATAAGTATCGCCGCCGGAGCTGGAAAATGCTTTGGTGTCTTTGAAATCAGCATGATCATCTAGCGACAAACTTGTGATAACATACGTAGAATCCATTAAAATGTTGTCCGGATAATATAGATTCGTACATGCAATCATTTTATCATTGACTGATGGAATATATTCTTCGTAACTTTTTTTATTTTGCAGTGATGTTTCGTTAAAGTTACTGATCGTATACAAATAGCCATCGCTGATGCGTGAACTTACATAATAACCGGATTGTGACAGATTCTGTGTCAGCTTCGGATGTTCCTTGTCTTTTAAATTGCAGATTGCAATATAGGTCTGTGTACGGGCAGTATCATTTTCAATATGTTGTTTGGTGTAAAGGATGAACAACTGATCCTTTTGTAAATAGAACTCCTGAAAGTCTATTGTGTCATTGCTTGTGATAGATAACATTTGCTTTAAATCCGTATTATATAAAACATCTAAATTTCCCTGATCTGTTTGGGTGATCGTTAAGCGATAAATGGAATCATATGTTTTTTTATCGTAAGAAGTTGTCATACGGTAAATGTAGGTTCCATCTGTTTTGATAAGATCTCCTTCATCCACATTTTCTTCCTGGGTGTTGGTTGCGGAATAGCTGTTATCGGAACCATTTACCGCTGCTTGTTTGGAAGATGTTGAATCGTTGGAAAAACTGGCAATATCAGATTCTGCAACAGCGTCTGCCGCAGCGGATTCCTGTGCATTTTCCATGATGTAATCTTCCTTACTGTCAAATGTATCCGTATATACGGAGGAGATGGAATCGTAATAATCATCATAGGCTTTTTTGAGGGTGTCATAATATTCATCATAGCTGGAAGGTGTTTTCAGACCGGATTCGGATACAAGGGTAGTTTCCTCATATTGTGATTCACTGGATGTATCGGAATCGTGCTTGGACATGATATCACCGGTGCTATCTGACAGAGATTGTTTTGAAAAGTATCTTCCGCCAATTACACAGAGAGCAAGGCATGCCGCAATTGCGCATCCTTTGAAAACGGGATGCTTGCCGTATGGATTCTTATTTTGAACTGGCTCTTCAGAGTCAGAAATGTTCCGGCTGCTGTGTGTAGCGTTATGTTCATCTAACATTTTCTGCATATTAGCAGGAGAAATGCTGTCTGGAATTGGCAGATCGTTTGTGTGCTTATTGATTGAATTGATAAAATCATGATCTTTCATGCAAAATCCTCCTTTAAATATTTGGCCATTTTCGAAAAGGCACGGCTTTTGGCTGATCGTATAGTGCCTTCTGCGCTGTGTAATATTTTTGCGGTTTCCCGGCTGTTATATCCGGCAAAGACCATCAGTGAAATAATGGTTTTTTCTGTTTCATTCAAAGTTGAAAAGGCATTTTGTACATCAAGAGAATCGGCATAAGGGTGATCCTCCTTTGTTAATGTCTCTTCGGAAATATTGCAATCGGTATGTTCGCGATTGGCTGCATAAACGGCCATTTGGCGTTTGCATTTTGTTGTCAGAATCTGGAAGATCCATGCTTTGAATCGGGATGGATGTTTTAGATTCCGGATTCCGGTAAATGCATCAAGTATCGTTTCGCTGATGACATCTTCCGCATCCTGTGCATTTCCTAACATGTAATAGGCAAAGCGGTACATATCTTTGTAATACAGTTCATACAGCTTGCAAAAAGAGTTGGTATCGCCATTTTTGGCAAGAAGTACATGTGCTTTTATTTCCTCATTATTCAATGATTTGTCACCTCCGTTTATTCGGACCTATATGTAACAGGACCATATTTGAGTTCACTCATATATATAGTGTTGATTTATATAAAAAGTGTTGCATACATTTGTAAAAAAATGCAGTGGAAGTGCATACAATTTATAAATGCTGCAACATGAAAGAAATGTTGATATTAAAATATAGATTAGTTATTTTTCAATCGGTCTAATTTGTTGATGATCATTTTTCCGCTGATGGATGCTGTATCCGGGATACGTTTGTATAATTGTTCCAATTCGGCAGTCTGACCATGCTGTACATAATAGGTGCCCAACAGTTCATAGATTCCTGAAATGTCGGTTCCAGTCTCAATACAATAGGTTAGTATGGAGACTGCCTCAGCCGGGTGTTCTTCATAAATGCATTGTGCATACAGATATAAGGAACGCATATATCGTGTGTAATTTTGATCATAATAAGAAAGTATTTCTAAATTTGCAGGGCCATATTGTTCCTTCAATTCTGTGTTGGATACACCGATCAGATTCAGCATTGGATTTTGGGCTACCTGTATAATTTCTTTCTTGTAATTCTCAATCTGGAATTGCTTTTTTTCATCATTTAAGGTAATATCAAAAGGAAAAGAATCAATCGGAGCATGGATGTAGGGCAGGTTGGAGATATCCTGCCGGCGTACACTGTTTGCAACGGACTCGCGATCCAGATAAGAACGTATGGACGGTTTGTCCTTACTGCGTTCTTTGTTCGCATTATGTTTGATGATCCATGCCCAGATGGTAATGATAAGAGGAAGTAATAGTATTCTCATAATAATCCTTTCAGAAAAGAGGTGTAAGTATGTTCAACTTTGGCAACAAGAAAAAGCAACGCATTATATCATCTGTTATAGCAATTGTATTGGTGTTAGTAATGGTAGTCAGTGTTATTACAACAGCTATATTTTAATTGTAAAGCTTTTTAAATCTGTGACCGATAAAAAAGATGTATGTGAAAAATGTTTGAAATATATTTACATGCATCTTTTTTTATGTTAATAAATTAAATAAGCTTATTAAACTATACAAAATTGGAACCTCAAAGTCAAATTCTTAGTAAATTATGACAGTATTTTATGAAAGGGTTGAAAAGATACCCGATTGTGTTAAAATGGGTGCTGGACGAGATTACATAGAATGATTATAGATTAAGGAATGATTATTATGAAAAAAACAACAAAATTACGTGCAATCACATTCTTATTGATAGCTGGAGCACTTGCTGTTGCAACAGGTACTGCCAAAGCAAAAGAATCGAATAACGATACAATATATGCCGGAGTATATTTGGATGGCGTATATGTAGGAGGCCTTACCAAAGAAGAGGCTATGGAAGAATATGACAAATATATAGATGGAATTGATGATCTCAAGATCACATTTGCAACAGATGTTGGAACCTGTTCTACAACATTGAAGGATCTGGGTGTTTCGGTATCGGTTGAGGATGCGGTGGATAAGGCATATAACTATGGAAGACAGGGGAACATTTTAAGCCGGTACAAAGAGATCAAAGCACTGGAAGCAGAGAATGTTGTTCTTGTTCCGGAGAAGGAGTTTAACAAGGATTCCTTAAAAGAGTATTTAGAGAATGACACGGGCGACATTACAAAAGATGCAAAGAATGCATCTATCGACCGGGTAGATGGTGAGTTTGTTGTGTACAAAGGAGAAGTGGGAACTTCTGTTGACGTGGACAAGACGGTGAAAAAGGTTGAGGATGTATTTGCGGCAGAGTGGGAACAGAAAGATATTAAGATTGATGCCGCTGTAGATGAGAAGGAACCGCAGTATACGTCTAAGGATTTCTATAGTATTGATAGCGTATTAGGTCAGGGATCAACAGAGTATAGTCAGGGCAACACGGAACGTTGTCAGAACCTTGCAACGGGTGCGAATAAGATCAGCGGAACAGTATTGATGCCGGGCGAGAGTTTCTCTATGTTGGATACGGTATTGCCATTTACAGAAGAGAATGGTTATGCAAATGCCGGTCAGTATGAGAAAGATGACAAAGGTTCCATTACTTTGGTCGACGGCCTTGGCGGAGGAATCTGTCAGGTATCTACGACCTTATATCTGGCAGTTTTGCGTGCAGAGCTGGATGTCAATGAGAGATATCCGCACACATTCCCTGCCAGCTATGTGAAACATGGTATGGATGCCGCTATTTCAGAAAATGCGAATATGAATTTCCGTTTTACAAACAATACGGATTATCCAATCTATATTGATGGATATGCAGGTGGAGGAACCATTTCATTTGCAATCTATGGTCATGAGACAAGACCTTCAAACCGGACGATCGAGTTTGAATCAATTGATGTAGAGACTACCGATCCGGGCGATCCGGAAGAGGAAAAGGATTCCGAATTGGAAGAAGGTACCAGAGTAACCGAGCGTGCAGCTCATACCGGATATTATGTTGAACTTTGGAAACATGTGTATGTAGACGGAGAAGAGACAGAGAAATATATCGTGGATTATGGTAGAAGCAATTATCAGGCACAGAAGGCATTGGTTAAGATTGGTACGAAGAAAGTAAAGAAGAAAGAAAAAGACGATTCGGATAGCAAATCGAATTCATCCGGTAAAGATAAGAAGACAACAGAAGCAACAACGGAAGCACCAACAACGGAAGCTCCGACAACGGAGTCTTCTACCGATCCGGTAGGAAATTCAAAGAAAGAATCAGAAGAATAAGCAGGAGATAACAACATGCGAACTGGTAAATTACCGGAGCATACATTAAAACGTTCCATACTCAACCCAATTCGATATCGTAGTAAAGAGATCGGATTCCGGGCAGCAATTGGACATGATGGGGCAGTGTTTGGCAACATGGTAACATCCATGGCCACCACTGCCTTTTGTTATACAGGAAATGAAATGTATGCACTGGATAACGCAATTAACAATATTATAGCAGCAGGTGGAAAACCATATGGAATATCGGTTGCCATTTTGATGCCGGAACACAGCGAAGAGGCAACATTGCGGGCAATTATGGATCATATTGCACGGACGGCAGAGAAATATCAGATAGATATTATGGCAGGGCACACCGAACTTGTGCCATCCGTAAGCTATCCAACGATTACGGTAACAGCATATGGTACTGTGTTGTGGAACAATCAGCATACAAAAGTAACGGAAAATATGGATATCGTTATGACAAAATGGGTCGGCTTATACGGTGGAGCAGTTCTGGCACAGTTAAAGCAGGAGGAATTAGCAACACGATACCCACTTAGCTATGTGAAAAAGGCTGCCGAGTATATGACAGATACGTCGCTTATGCCGGAACTTTCTGTTATTGAGGCTGCAGTCGCGGAGAATCCTGATTGCATTTTGGCGGCGCATGATGTATCCAACGGTGGAATATTTGGTGCGTTATGGCAGATTTTATCTGCATGCAATTGTGGAGCAAGACTAGAAGTTCAAAAGATGCCTGTAAAACAGGAGATTATAGAAGTAAGTGAATTCTTTGACATCAATCCATATATGATGAATGGGCAGGGAAGTCTGTTGTTGATAACAAAGAATGGGAAAGAGCTTCGGGATGCTTTTTTGCAAGCAGGAATTATGGCAGATGTGATCGGGACGACAACGAAACAAAAAGACAGAGTTGTAATGGTTGGCGAGGAAGAACGATTTTTGGTGCCACCAAAGGGAGACGCATTGAATGCGGTATTCTATGGTCAACCAATTCCGGTGTAGAAGAGTGTTTTTGGCAATGATTTGGCAGAGAGTATTCTTACAATAACGAATTATGTATGAGATGAGCCAGATGAACAGGAAGGATAATAGAATATATGAAGAATATCAGAACGAAAATATTAAAATTATTAGAGAATAATTCCAAAATGGACACAAAGGATATTGCAGTTGTGCTTGGGATGGATGAATCAGTCGTGATCAATACGATTCAGGATATGGAGCAGGAACAGATCATTTGTGGATATAATACGATCATTAACTGGGATAAGACAGATGACGAGAGAGTAACGGCTTTGATCGAAGTAAAGGTTGCCCCACAGCGTGGAGAGGGCTTTGAGAGAGTGGCAGAGCGAATCTATAATTACGAGGAAGTTACTTCGTTGTATCTGATGTCCGGTGGATTTGATATGACCGTGTTCATTGAAGGAAAGACAATGAAAGAAGTGGCACAGTTTGTTGCCAGAAAACTTGCACCAATGGAGGGAGTGCTCAGTACATCTACGCATTTTGTGTTGAAGAAATATAAGGAAAATGGTACGAAATTAGAGCAGGATAAGAAGGATGAGAGGCTGGTGGTTACAGCATGAGAAATCCATTATCAGACAAGGTGATTAAGATGAAACCATCCGGTATCCGTAAGTTTTTTGATATCGTAAGTGAGATGCCGGATGCAATCTCGTTAGGTGTGGGTGAGCCGGATTTTGATACTCCGTGGAATATCCGGGAAGAAGGAATCTATTCGTTAGAGAAAGGCAGAACGTTCTATACATCCAATGCCGGTTTGTTGGAGCTTCGGGAAGCTATCTGTGAATATAATGAGAGACGTTTTCAGTTGATGTATGATCCGAAGAAAGAGGTCATGCTGACGGTTGGCGGCAGCGAAGGAATTGATGTGGCACTTCGTGCCATGCTGAATCCGGGGGATGAAGTGATCATTCCGGAGCCGTGCTATGTATCTTATCTTCCGTGTGTGCAGTTAGCAGATGGCGTGCCGGTAACGATCAGCTTGAAGAATGAGAACCAGTTCCGTTTGACAAAAGAAGAGTTGGAGGCAGCCATTACGGATAAGACCAAGATATTGGTTATGGCATTTCCGAACAATCCAACGGGTGCGATTATGACGAGAGAGGATCTGGAAGCGATCGCAGAGGTGATCATCAAACATGATCTGTATGTCATTTCCGACGAGATCTATGCAGAACTTACGTATAGCGGGAATCATGTCAGTATTGCATCTTTGCCGGGAATGAGAGAAAGAACGATTGTGATCGGCGGATTTTCCAAGGCATTTGCTATGACTGGCTGGAGATTAGGATATGCGATGGGACCTGCCATGATCATGGAGCAGATGATCAAGATCCACCAGTTTGCAATTATGTGTGCACCGACAACGAGCCAGTATGCAGCAATCGTTGCGATGCGGGATTGTGATAAAGATGTGGTACATATGAGAGAGGCATATGATCAGAGAAGACGATATATGCTCAATGCATTCAAAGAGATGGGACTGCCATGCTTTGAACCGAAGGGGGCATTTTATCTGTTCCCGGATATTCGGGAGTTTGGTATTCCGTCAGAGGAATTTGCAACCAGATTGTTGAAAGCGAAGAAGTTAGCAGTTGTACCGGGAGATGCATTTGGTGACTGTGGCGAAGGCTTCCTACGAATCTCGTATGCATATTCGTTAGAGGAATTGAAGACGGCAGTGGGAAGACTGGCTGAATTTGTGGAAGAGTTGCGGGCAGAACAGTAGGTACAATGATTAGGAGGAACATATCATGATCAACATTGTGTTACATGAGCCGGAGATGCCGGCAAATACAGGAAATATCGGAAGGACATGCGTGGCAACCGGTGCGAGAC
>JBNMIW010000023.1:0-14010 GCA_050873485.1 Lachnospiraceae bacterium
CTGCCACAGGAGGCATTAGAGAGAAAGCATCGGTTAGAACAGGATGCATCGTTTCGAACCAACCACATGGAATATATGGAAGGTATGCAGGTGATCGAGTCGGATATCAAGGATAAAGTCTTACAGGCAATGGATGCATTTGATTACGATTCCTATACTGCCATGGATGTAGAACGCGCATTATCACATGAGACATGTTCGATCGAAGATTTTAAGGCGCTGTTATCTCCGGCAGCGGCTCCGTTCTTAGAGCGTATGGCGAGAAAGGCAGAGGAGATCACGAAGAATCATTTTGGCAACACGGTCTATATCTTTACGCCGCTTTATATTGCAAATTACTGTCAGAATTACTGTATATACTGTGGTTTTAACTGTTATAACAATATCCGTCGGAAGAAGCTTACCATGGAGGAGATTGAACATGAAATGCAGGTAATTGCGAAAACCGGTATGGAGGAGATTCTGATCCTGACAGGAGAGAGCCGGACATATTCCGACGTCTCTTATATTGGAGAAGCGGTGAAGATTGCAAGAAAGTATTTTAAAAATATTGGAATTGAGATTTATCCGGTCAATGTGGAGGAATATAAGTATCTGCATGAATGTGGTGTGGATTATGTAACGGTCTTTCAGGAGACATACAATACGGATAAATATGAGACATTACATTTGATGGGACATAAACGTGTATGGCCGTATCGTTTTGATGCACAGGAGCGGGCTTTGATGGGCGGTATGCGAGGTGCGGGATTCTCGGCACTCTTAGGTCTGGATGATTTCAGAAAGGATGCTTTGGCAACTGCACTGCATGTCTATTACATTAACCGGAAATACCCACATGCGGAATTATCCTTAAGCTGTCCAAGATTGCGTCCGATTGTAAATAATGACAAGATCAATCCGAGAGATGTGGGAGAAAAGGAATTATGTCAGGTACTTTGTGCGTACCGGTTGTTTCTTCCATTTGCCGGCATTACCGTATCGAGCCGGGAAAGTGCGACATTCCGCAATGGAATCACAAAGATATGTGCGACAAAGGTCTCTGCCGGGGTCTCTACCGGGATTGGAGATCATGAAGAGAAATACGAGGGCAAAGAGGAGGCGGATGTTGGCGATGAACAGTTCGAGATCAATGACAACCGTTCTTTTGCTGCTATGTATCAGGATATGGAGCAGGGCGGGTTACAGCCGGTCCTGAATGATTATCTCTATGTCTGATATGTATGCACATACGATTGTAATTACAAATCGTTCGCTGGTGCAGGGAGATTTTCTGGAGCAGCTTAAAAAGGTCGCACGGTTGCATCCATATGCAATGATCCTGCGGGAAAAAGACCTGTCGGACGAGGAGTACGAGCAATTGGCAGAACAGGTATTGGCTATTTGTGAGGCAGAACAGGTACGTCTTTTTGTACATTCGAAAACAGAGATTGCGAAAAGAATCGGATGCCGGTGTATTCATATGACCATTCCGGGAATGCAGAGTCTGACCGACACAAAAGTGAGAGAAATAAAGGATTACTTTGAACAGATCAGTGTCTCCTGCCATAGTTTGGAAGATGTGCAGTTGGCAGTTCGGTGTGGAGCAACACAGATTGTTCTTGGTACCATATTCGAGACGGAATGTAAGAAAGGACTGAAAGGAAGAGGTGTGGAATTTGTAAAAGAGATATGCAGACAATGTCCGCTTCCGGTTTATGCCATTGGAGGAATGAATGAGGAACGCCTGCCACAGGTGATTGATGCCGGTGCAGCAGGTGGTTGCATGATGTCCGGATTTATGCGGATGAAGTAATGCCCTGTTATTTTAATAAAAATAATGTGTCGAATACGATCAGGCTGTAAGAACAATATATATGTTATTTCTTATGGGACAACTTTGAAAAAGGTTGTCCCGTTGCTGTGTTGGATGAAATAAATCGACAGATTATCGCCTATATGGTACAATTGTAGACAAGAGCATGCGGTTGTAAATGGGTTTACATGAGGAGAGAGAAACCATATGGGGAAAAAGAAATTTGTTATAGGGATGCTGGTAGTATTAATGGTTGGTTTGCTGTATGGCTGTGGAAGCAAAGAAAAAGAGTCAACGAGTGATTCTTCTGATCTTCCGGTTATCACAGTAGGTTGTGATGATTATTCTCCATATAGTTATGCAGATGTAGACGGTAATCTGACAGGAATTGATGTGGAATTGGCAAAGGAAGCTTTTTCACGTATGGGATATGCACCCCGGTTTGTGTTTATTAACTGGGAGGAGAAGACAGATTTGCTGTCAAGAGGAGAAATCGACTGTATATGGAGCAGTTTTACGATGAATGACCGGGAGGAAGAATATAATTGGGCAGGACCTTATATGAAGAGCCGACAGGTAGTAGCAGTCAATGAGAAGAGTGATATTCAGACATTGCAGGATCTGGAAGGGAAAGTAATGGCGGTTCAGAGTACCACGAAACCGGAAGATATTATCAGAAGTCATGATGGGACGATTCCGGAACTTCGGAAGGTGATCTCCGTGCAGAAGAGGGATCTGATATTTATTCTGTTGAGCAAAGGCTATGTAGATGCATTGGCCGCACATGATGTTTCCGTACAACAATTTATGAAAGAGACCGGATTAAAATTTCGAATATTGAAAGAGCCGTTACAGGAAGTAGATCTTGGTGTGGCATTTGACAAATCCGATACAAGAGGATTGAATAAGCAGTTGACAGAAGTTCTTTCCAAAATGCAGGAAGATGGAACAACCGAGAAGATTATCGGTAAATATCTGTCGGATGCGGATACCTATCTGGAGGTGGAAGATGATGAAAAATAAGCAGATGGTATTATGGAAAAGATTCATTCCGTTAGAGATAGTGATCGGTATTATTGTGTTGAGCGTTGCATTTTTGATTGCGTCCAAGGTCGATATGGGAAAAGCACAAAAGGAACTTATTACTACGGTAGATTATATGAAGGAGCAATGCAATGACAGTCAGATACGGGATCTGGCATCGGAAGCGAAGAGTCTGCTTCGGGTAACGGAAAGTGTAGAACAGATCCGCTGGCGGTTGGAATACGGAATGGAAGTCCAAAGAAGTGGTGGGATTAACAGCAGTATTCTGGAACTATATGCAAAGGACAGTTATCTGGACGGATTAATGTTGTTAGATGAACAGGGAAATGTTCAGGTGCAATACGATTCTACCGGATTTAGTTGTGAGGATATTCTGCAACAGGTTGATATGAATGCTTTGTTAGATACGATCGATTTTCAGGAAAAGAGTTATACAATGCGGATTGTATTAGAAGATGAATCACAGATCGATCTGGCAGCGGTAAGCCGGAAGGATGCCAAGGGGGTGTTGGTTGGATATTTCTATACATCTGCAGAATATGCCCGTATCATCAATAACCCAATCCGGACGTTAGTGTCCGGATATGTACCGGATAATGACTGCACGATTGCGATCAGCTCAGGTAATGAGATTGTCATTTCCAATGATAAGTCGTTAGAAGGAACTAAGGTAGAGGATCTTCTTATTCTTCGAAAGATTATGCAGCGGGGAACCGGTAAGAAATTAGTTCATGCAAAGGATGAATCCAGTGTTTTGGGAAATCATTTTGGGTTGATGGATAAGAGTCAGAATTATTATATATATGCGTTCATGGATGAGCATAAAGTATTTACCTCTACACTTGCGAATGTGACATGTATTCTGTTTGTATATCTGTTTCTTGTGATCGCAATTGATATGCTGGTATGGAGCACGGAGAAGACATATCAGAAAAATCAGTTGCAGGTACAGTTGGAATACATGCAGGCATTAGAGGAGAAGAATCAGGAGTTGCAGGATGCGGTTACTCAGGCAGAGAAAGCAAATGCTGCAAAGAGTAATTTCCTGTCACGAATGAGTCATGATATCCGGACACCACTGAATGGAATTATCGGTTTATTGAAGATTGATGAGGATCATTTTGAGAACCAGGAATTGGTGTTAGAGAACCATAAGAAGATGCGGGTATCGGCGAATCATTTATTATCTCTGATCAATGATGTATTGCAGATGAGCAAGTTAGAAGATGGTAATATTGTCTTAACACACGAATATATTAGTCTGATGGATTTGACGCAGGAGATTGTGACGATTATTATCGGACGCGCAGTGGAGGCAGGAGTTATATGGGATTACGAGAGAGGAAAGTCCTCTATTCCGTATCCGTACGTATATGGAAGTCCGGTTCATTTGAGACAGATTTTTCTCAACATCTATGGTAATTGTATTAAGTATAATCGTCCGGGCGGAAAAGTTACAACAGTTGTGGATGTAATGGAAGAACATGACGGAATCTGTACATATCGATGGACGATTACCGATACAGGTGTCGGAATGGGAGAAGAATTCCTGCAACATATTTTTGAACCATTTGCACAGGAAAAGAATGATGCCCGTAGTGTCTATCAGGGAACCGGACTTGGGATGGCAATTGTAAAACGATTGGTGGATCAGATGGGCGGAGAGATTACAGTTACGAGTGAAAGCGGTGTCGGTACTACCTTCGTGCTTACGATTCCATTTGAGATCGCTCCGGAACCATCAAAATTGCCGGAATCGGCTGCTACGCCGGAGGACGATATTCATGGTCTGCATCTGATGTTAGTGGAGGATAATGAGCTGAATGCAGAGATTGCGGAAACTTTGCTGACAGATCAGGGAGCGGAAGTCACGACAGTTCATGATGGACAACAGGCGGTAGATTTATTTAAGGAAAGTCCGGAGGGAACATTTGATGTGATCCTGATGGATATTATGATGCCGGTTATGGATGGATTGGATGCGACCAGAGCGATTCGGGCATTAGACCGTGCAGATGCAACAACGATTCCGATTATTGCCATGACCGCAAATGCATTTAAGGAAGATGCAGACAAGTGCTTTGTAGCGGGAATGAATGCACATTTGGCAAAACCTTTGGATATGGAAAGAGTGAAGCAGATAATACAGGAGCAGTTGCATCGTTGAATTTCATGTAGAAGATATAGTTGACTATCCTCATTTCCGGCATTAAAATGTGTGTAATTTATGAAGAATGGCAGGAAATGCAGATGGATACAACAGAATTATATGGTACAGAGAGAATAAGCAGGGTATTATTAAAGCTTGCCCCACCGGTTATGCTCGCGCAGTTAATACAGGCGTTATATAATATTGTGGATAGTTTGTTTGTCGGACGGTATTCGGAATCGGGTCTGACCGCGCTTTCGATTATATATCCGATACAGCTTCTTATGATCGCACTAGCAGTTGGAACGGGAGTAGGTATCAATACGGTTATGGCCGCAAAATTAGGGGAAGGTCGTAAGAAGGATGCAGATGAGTATGCAGGGATTGGAACACCGCTTGCAGTAGTGCTATGGTTTTTGTTTGCATTGATCTGCTGGATGATCATGCCGGCATATGCCAGATTGTCGACCAATTCACAGACGGTAATCGCCGATGTGATCCTGTATGGAAGAATAGTGTGTGTATTTAGTTTCGGTTTGTTTTTGGAAAGTATCTGGACGAAGGTGTTACAGGCAGAGGGCAATATGAGGACACCAATGGTCGCACAGATCTTAGGTGCCGTTACGAATATCATATTAGATCCTATTCTGATCTTCGGTTTGTTCGGATTGCCGGAGATGGGAATCGGTGGTGCTGCCGTAGCGACGGTTGCCGGACAGATTGTAGCGGCAATGATCGTAGGAAGAACCGGTTATAGAAGATCACCGGATAGAGAGGTATATCCGGGACATATTGTAAGAATCTTCCGCATGGGAACTCCTAATATATTAATGCAGTCGGCATATACCTTTTATATCTTCGGACTGAATCTGATTCTTTCCGGATTCTCGGACCAGGCGGTCACAACGCTTGGATTGTATTACAAATGGCAGACATTCTTTTTTATTCCGCTTGGAGCCATGCAAACCTGTATTGTTCCGGTGATTAGTTTTAACTATGCGGCACATAATATAGAACGCTGTAAGAGAACCTTGCGGGATTCGATTCTGTTTGGCGAAGTATTGATGGCATTTGGAACACTTTGCTTTTTGACAATTCCGGGACCGATGTTAAGAGTATTCAGTTCGGATCCTTTAGTAATTGAGATTGGAAAAGTTGGATTCCGTTTTATTGGGGTAGGATTTTTGCCAATGGTTACTTCATTGATCTTTCCGGTATTTTTCCAGGCGGTTGGTTCGAGCATGAAAAGTTCGCTGCTTACAGTAATAAGGACAGTGGTGTTGTTTGTACCATTGGGATACCTGTTTTCAAGGTTTGGACTTAACTGGTTCTGGCTGACATTTCCGATTACAGAGGTGATAACCAGCTTGGTAGGAGTGAGATTCTATCAGCAATTTCTGGCGAAAGAACAGGGTAGATAAGAGCAGGTTTACGATGGAGTGATTATAGCCTTAATTCATGATGTCACATACATATATGAAAGTATATATAATACATTTGTAGAAGAAAGGAAGAGATACGGATGAAAGTATTGATCATTAACGGCAGTCCCAGAGTGCAGGGAAACACAACGGTGGCTGTAAAAGAGATGGAGAAAGTATTTGAAGAGAATGGTGTTGAGGTAGAGACGGTTCAGATCGGTAACAAGGACGTCCGGGGATGTATTGCCTGCGGAACATGTAGTACAAAGGGAAAATGTGTATTTGATGATGTCGTGAATGAACTTGCACCAAAGTTTGAAGAGGCGGATGGTCTTGTGATCGCAAGTCCGGTCTATTACGCATCTGCAAATGCAACCTTGATCGCATGTCTTGACCGGTTGTTCTACAGTACGTCCTTTGATAAGTCGATGAAGGTCGGTGCCAGTGTAGTATGTGCAAGACGAGGCGGCTGTTCAGCAACCTTTGATGAACTCAATAAGTATTTCACAATCTCGAATATGCCGATTGCATCGAGCCAGTATTGGAACAGTATTCATGGACGGGAACCGGGACAGGCCGAGATGGATGAGGAAGGGAAACAGACCATGCGTGTACTTGCCCGGAATATGACATTTCTTATGAAGAGTATTGCACTTGGAAAAGAGAAGTATGGCATGCCGGAGACGGAGGAGCATGTCTGGACACATTTCATTTAAAGAAATGAAGTCTTACGATCGGGAAGTTATTTTTACATTTTACGAGGTCAGAAAATTAGGTATTGACTTGGAGTTCACTTCAAGTGCTACAATGCAGTTGTCATGGAACAGAAGCATGTTTTATGGCAGATAGAATATGTAGTAATTGGAGGTATTTAAGATGTATAACAATTGTTTGACATTAAGTAATGGTGTACAGATTCCACAACTTGGACTTGGGACCTGGTTTATTGATGATGACAAAGTCGCAGATGCAGTGAAGGCAGCAGTAGCACTTGGCTACCGACATATTGATACGGCACAGGCATATGGTAACGAACGTGGAGTTGGTGAAGGTGTAAGAACCTGTGGTATTCCAAGAGAAGAATTATTTGTGGTATCTAAAGTTGCCGCAGAGCATAAGACTTATGAATCGGCGGCAAAGAGTATTGATGAGACACTTGAGAAGATGGGATTAGATTATCTTGATATGATGATCATTCACAGCCCACAGCCATGGGTGGAAGTCAATCAGTCTGAGAACCGTTATGTAGAAGGGAACAGAGAGGCATGGAGAGCATTGGAAGATGCCTATGAAGCCGGTAAATTAAAGGCAATCGGTATCTCTAATTTCCAGATCGGAGATATTGAAAGCCTTGTAGAGACAGCGAAGATCAAGCCAATGGTCAACCAGATTCTTCTTCATATCAGCAATACACCGGTAGAACTTGTAGAGTATTGCCAGAAGAATGGTATTGCAGTGGAAGCGTATTCACCGATTGCACATGGTGAGATCTTACAGCAGCCGGAGATTGCAGCAATGGCAGGGAAATATGGTGTAACCGTACCACAGTTATGTATCCGGTATACGTTACAGCTTGGAACAATTTCCCTTCCAAAGACAGGTAATCCGGACCACATGAAGAGTAATGCAGAGGTTGATTTCGAGATCAGTGCAGAGGATATGGAGACATTGAAGAACTTTAAGAAGATTGAAAGCTATGGAGCCAGCAGCGGATTTCCGGTATATGGTGGAAGATTATAATACAGGAGGCAGAAAATCATGAAGAAGATATTGATTGCCTATTATTCCTGGTCGAATGGAAATACAGAGCGTATTGCAAAGATGCTGCAACAGCAGGTTGGCGGAGATCTGTTAAAGATTGATACCGTAGAACCATATAGTGGCAGTTATGATGATGTAGTAAGTCAGGGACAGGACGAGGTAAACCGTGGATATGAGCCGGAGATTCAGCCTATCGGTGTAAATGTTGCAGATTATGATGTAATTGCAATTGGAACCCCTACATGGTGGTATACGATGGCACCGGCGGTATTGACGTTCTTACACAGTCAGGACTTTACAGGCAAGACGGTTGTTCCATTCATGACAAATGGTGGATGGCCGGGTCATGTCATCAAAGATATGAAGAAGGCATGTAAGGGTGCAGATGTTGTATGCGATATGCAGGTACAATTTGATTCCACAGGTGGAGATCATTTAGAGACACCAATGGAGCAGATTGAGCAATGGATACAGCAGGTAAAAGCAGTATTATAAGTAAATATGAGAAATTCTCGTTGACGAATAGTGCGAATCATTATATAGTAATGAGAAGTTAGAAGACAACTCCTAGCAATAGGGGTTGTCTTGCGTTAGGAGAAGATATATGATTTTTAAGAAGCGGTTAGTGCCGATATTGGATCCCAGGCATTTCTTATATGACTGATAAATGATAATATATTTGGTTTGATAAGGAGTGTATAATGAATAATCCAATGAAAGAATTAACAACAAAAGAATGGATATTATGGTTCGGTTCGTTGACAATCGTGATCATTTCGAATCTGGTATCAGGTGATGTCGATGTGCTGACCTTAGTTGCGGCATGTGTCGGGATCACGTCCCTGATCTTTGCAGCGAAAGGGAATGTGTGGGCACAGATATTGATGGTTGTATTTAGCATTTTATATGGTATCATATCCTGGCGGTTTCATTATTGGGGTGAAATGATCACCTATCTTGGAATGACAATGCCGATGGCTATATGGTCAACGATCACATGGATTAAGAATCCGGCAGAGAATGGAAAAGAAGTTGCGATTCAGAAGTTGAATCGTAGACATATTGCAGGCCTTCTGTTTTTCGGAACAATAACGACGGCGGTATTTTATTATATCCTGTATGTGCTTAAGACACCGAATATCGTGTTCAGTACAATATCGATTACGACCAGTTTTCTTGCTGCATCGCTTACGATGTTACGGTCCTCGTATTATGCGCTGGGATATGCGTCGAATGATATTGTGTTGATCGTATTGTGGGTGTTGGCTTCCATGGAGAATCCGGCATATATTCCGGTAGTGGTGAATTTTGTGATCTTTTTCTTCAATGATATGTATGGCTTTGTAAGCTGGAAGAGAAGAGAGCGTGTTTGTACTCCAACGGCGGGATGAGTGGAAAGAAAGGTGAGACAATATGGATTGTGAAGAGATAAGAATAGACATGCGGATACCGGATCCGGAGAACAGAGCAGAGAACAGAAGAGCGGTACAGGTAATGTATCAGTTGAATCATACGATGCCATATACGGAAGAATATAATGATCTGCTGAAAGAATTGTTTGGAGAGAATCTCGGACAGAACAGTTACGTTACAACGCCGATCAATGGAGCTTGTGTCAGTACCATGAAGATTGGAAATGGTGTATTTATTAATTCGAATCTTCTTGCGATGGCGCGGGGTGGCATTACGATTGAGGATGGTGTTCAGATTGCGGCAAATGTACAACTAATTTCCAATAATCATGATCCCTATGATCTGTCGATACTGACCTGTAAACCGGTACTGATCAAGGAAGCAGCCTGGATCGGAGCAGGAGCAACGATTCTTCCGGGAGTATGTGTTGGTAAACATGCAGTTGTTGGTGCGGCTTCGGTTGTGACGAAGGATGTACCGGATTATGCCGTTGTGGTAGGCAATCCGGCGAGGGTTATTAAGTATCTGGATGCCGATCGGTTTGAGAAAAAATAGTGGGATAGAATATGCATCATCAAGTTGAAAGACAGGATGTTATATAAAGTATATGAAATCGAGCAGGAAGTTAGCCTGCTCGATTTTTTGTATAAAGTCTTGTGACAGGACTATTGACAATGCCGTAAAATATCTATACAATAGTCCTTTGACAAGACTATATAAGAAAGGGAACATTTATGAACGAACAATCAATAGAAGAGCAGGTACAGCAATTATGCAATTTGGTGCATAGTGTGAACCGAGTTTACGAAGAATATGCAAGAAGTGTGGATATTCCATATACAACTTTGGAGATATTAGATGATATTACAATGATAGAGGACTGTACGCAGAAGAAGCTTCGGGAATGTACATTTTTGCCAAAGCAGACCGTGAACAATGTGATTACAGCATTTTACCGGAAGGGTTTGATCGAATTGCGTGAGGTGCCGAGTGACCGAAGGAATAAGACGATTCATCTGACAGAGAAAGGAAAAGAATATGTGAATCAATATATTCCACAGATCCGTCAGGCAGAATACGAGGCAATGAGGCAGTTGACACCAGAACAAAGAGAAGGCTTGCTGGAGGGAATGCGGGTATACAGTGAGATATTCCATCAGGTAATGCCAACGCAGAAGAAAGGAAAAGAAGAGAATAATGAATGAACAGAATAAAGTATTAGATAGAGAAATTCACCCGGGTATGTTGATACGGTTTGCGATGCCAACCATTCTTTCAACCGTATTTATGAGTATCTATACCAGTGTAGATGGTATGTTTGTGGCAAGATTGGTGAATACTGATGCCTTATCTGCGGTCAATATTGTTATGCCATTGATCTTCATATCGACGGGAATTGGTACGATGTTCGGAAGTGGAGGCAATGCGCTTGTTGCAAGAAAGCTAGGAGAAAAGAAACAGCAGGAGGCTAGAGAAGATTTCTCGTTATTGATGGTAGTTTCTTTTGTGATAAGTTTGTTGATTGTATTATTGTGTGCAGTCTTTTTGAAACCGCTGTTACGTTTATTAGGAGCTGACGATACGTTGATGTCGTATTGTATCTCTTACATGATACCGGTCTTGGTTGCGCTGCCATTTACGGTGTTTGGCACGATGCTTTCCATGTCCTACATTACAATCGGTAAGGCAAAATTCGGACTTGCCATGTCAGTGCTTGGCGGTGTGCTGAATATTGTACTTGACTGGTTGTTTATTGCGGTATTCCAGTGGGGAATTGCCGGAGCGGCTATTGCAACTTCGATTGGATATGGAGTAACTTCTATTATTGGATTGTTGTATTTTATGATTGTTCGAAAATACGATCTGTATGTTGTGCGGCCAAAGTGGAGAACCAATACGATCGTGAAGAGTTGTACGAACGGTTCTTCTGAAATGATCGGTGTGTTTGCGGGAAGTATTGTGGCGATTCTATTTAACAATATTCTCATGCGCCTTGCCGGGGCGGATGGTGTGGCATCCATTACGATCATGTTATATGTACAGGCATTATTCAATTCGGTGTATCGTGGATATGCAACCGGTATTGCACCGATCATCAGTTACAATTATGGCGCAGCGAATACCGATCGTTTGAAGAAGATTCATTCCATCAGTCTGAAAATGATCCTGGCGGCTTCGGTTGTATTAACTGCTGTCTGTATCATATTTGCTCCGGTGATGGTTGGTTTCTTTGCCGGAAAGAATGAAAGCGTGTATGACATGGCATTGCATGGTTTCCGTATATTCTCAACCAGTTGTCTGATTGTAGGAATCAATGTCTATGCTTCCGCTTTCTTTACCGCATTAAATGATGGAAAGACCTCGGCAATTCTGTCATTTTGCAGAACGGTTGTATTTCTGGTCATTCCGGTATTTGTGTTACCAATCTTCTTTAAACTTGACGGTGTATGGGCTGCAATTCCGGTAGGGGAAGTGTTAGCACTTATTATGAGTGTATATTATTTCATGCGCCTGCGCTATAAGGTGGCTTTGTAGTTCGTGCCCCATTCCTGCATTGCATTGAGGAGGTGACGAAAATGGAATATAAGGATAAGATTGAGAAGATAAGAGAAAAGCTTGCACAGGCAGATGTTGTGATCCTTGGAGCAGGTGCAGGACTTTCTACTTCCGCAGGCTTTGTAGATAATGGAATGCGATTTCAGCATTATTTTGGAGACTTTGCAGACCAATATGGATTCTCGGATATGTATTCCGGTGGCTTTCATCCATATAAGACATTGGAAGAACATTGGGCATATTGGAGCCGGTATATCTATGTGAACCGATATATGGAGGCACCGAAACAAGTGTATTCGGATGTTCTACAGCTTGTACAGGATAAGGATTATTTTGTGTTGACGACCAATGTTGACCGCTGCTTTCAAAAGGCGGGATTTGATAAGAGCCGACTGTTCTACACGCAGGGGGATTATGGACTGTTTCAGTGCAGCAAGCCATGTCATGAGGAAACCTATGATAATGAAGAACTGGTTCGAAAGATGGTGTTAAGTCAGGGTTATGCAATTGAAAAGGGTGATCTTGTAGCACCCGAAGGGCGTGCGGTCAGGATGCAGATTCCATCGGATCTGGTTCCGAAATGTCCAAGATGTGGAAGACCGATGAGCATGAATCTGCGGGCAGATGGTACATTTGTACAAGATGCAGGATGGGACGAAGCTGCGAAGAGATATGAAGACTTCCTGCGTGCAAGTCAGAATAAGAAGGTAGTGTTTCTGGAATTGGGTGTGGGATATAACACGCCGGGTATTATCAAGTATCCGTTTTGGCAGTACACATATAACTGGAAGGATGCATACTATGTATGTATCAATAAAGGACAGGCAGATATTCCACCGGAGATTAGGGACAAAGCAATCGGTGTGGATGCGGATATTGCCGAGGTTATTGGAGATATCAAGAAGACGGTATAGAGTGATACAAAGAACCGATGACAGATACCGCAGAAAAAGAAATATAAAATAGTAACGGGTAGAAGGAGGACACTTCATGACACAGCAGGAAAGAAGAGAATATTTAATACAATATCTTTTGAAAGAGGAGATTCGTTATGTGGGGCAGAAGATTCCGGCTGATAAGCAGGGACAGGAGAATCTGCTTCGTTCTCTGATGAATGTCAGACTGCCAAGACCGGTCAGCGAGGAATTTTTAGAGATTCAGGATGCCTATCTTTTGGAAAGAAATGCGGAGCGTGGAATCACGGATGTGGATGGATTAGAACCGGCTGGTTCTGATGCACGCCTTTTTATCTGGCAGGGAGACATCACAACGTTAAAATGTGATGCGATCGTAAATGCCTGCAATTCACAGATGTTAGGATGCTTTTCACCGATGCATGCCTGTATTGATAATTTCATTCATACCTATGCAGGAATTCAACTGCGGTTAAAGATGCATGAGATCATGACAAAGCAGGGGCATGAAGAAGAGACTGGAAAAGCCAAGATCACATCAGGCTATAATCTTCCTGCAAAGTATATCCTGCATACAGTAGGACCGATCATTCAATGGGAAGTGACGAAGAAGGAGGAAGAACAGCTTGCAAGTTGTTATAGAGAATGTCTGAAGCTTGCGGCAGATACCGGGGCAGGGTCGATTGCATTCTGCTGTCTGTCTACGGGTGTATTCCGTTTTCCGCAGCAGCGGGCCGCGGAGATTGCGACTGCTACTGTAAAAGAATATCTTGACCGGGATGAACGGCTCAAGAAAGTCATCTTCAATGTTTTTAAGGATGAGGATTTGAGGATCTACCGGAATTTACTTCTTGACAAAAGAGTTAGATTAGACTAACATAACAGGTGTTATGATGAAAAATAAAGAAGAAACCATTGAAAAGATAAAACAGGCGGCATTGGAAGAGTTCTATTCCA
>JBNMIW010000024.1:0-13830 GCA_050873485.1 Lachnospiraceae bacterium
CTCATCCATACCAAGAATTGCAATGATATCCTGCAACTCTTTGTACTTCTGTAAGATCTCCTGTACACCACGGGCAACCTCATAATGCTCCTCGCCGACGATCTTCGGATCAAGGATTCTGGAAGTAGATTCCAATGGATCTACCGCAGGATAAATACCTAACTCTACGATGGAACGGGAAAGTACCGTTGTCGCATCCAAATGCGCAAATGTCGTAGCAGGTGCCGGGTCTGTCAAATCGTCCGCAGGCACATATACTGCCTGAACGGATGTGATAGAACCGTTCTTTGTGGATGTAATTCGCTCCTGTAATGCACCCATCTCTGTCTGTAATGTTGGCTGATAACCAACCGCAGATGGCACACGTCCAAGCAATGCTGACACCTCGGAACCAGCCTGCGTAAAACGGAAAATGTTATCAATGAATAACAACACATCCTTACCACCCTGGTCACGGAAGTACTCTGCCATCGTAAGTCCGGTAAGACCAACTCTCATTCTTGCTCCAGGCGGCTCGTTCATCTGACCAAACACCATGGTTGTCTTATTGATAACGCCTGATTCTGTCATCTCATTATATAAGTCATTCCCTTCACGGGTACGCTCTCCAACACCGGTAAATACGGAATATCCACCATGCTCGGTTGCAATATTACGGATCAACTCCTGAATCAATACCGTTTTACCTACTCCGGCACCACCAAACAGACCGATCTTACCACCCTTCTGGTATGGACAAAGTAAGTCAACGACCTTGATTCCTGTCTCTAATATCTCTGTATCGGTTGCCTGCTCTGAGAACTCCGGTGCTTTCCGGTGAATCGGGAAATGTTCCTTACATTCCGGAGCCGGCTTATTGTCGATCGGCTGACCTAACACATTAAACATACGACCAAGTGTATTCTCACCAACCGGAACGGTGATCGGTGCACCCGTTGCTACCGCTTCCATTCCTCGAACCAGACCATCCGTTGGTCCCATGGCAATACACTTTACGGTATCATCGCCTAAGTGCTGGGAAACCTCTACGGTTAATTCCCCACCATCTTTGGTTGCAATCGTAATGGCATCATTGATCTCAGGAAGTTTGCCTTCGCTGAACTTGATATCCAATACGGCACCAATGATCTGGGTAATCTTACCGACATTCTTTTCTGCCATATTCTATCTCCTTCTACTCTTCTTTTATGATATCGCTTCTGCTCCCGCAATAATCTCTGTAAGCTCCTGTGTAATGGAACTCTGTCTTGCACGGTTGTATTTCAGCGACAAATCGTCAATCATATCTTCCGCATTCTTCGTTGCCGAATCCATTGCCTGCATTCTGGCACCATTTTCACTGGCAATTGCTTCAATGAATGCTCCATAGATTATGTTGTTCATATACTTAGGAATGATCATATCCAGCGCCTCGTCCGCTTCCGGCTCAAAATTCATGAGCGTCAGCGTATCGATCTCAACATCTTTCATGATCTCTTCCACACTGATCGGCAATAACTTGATAAGTTTCGGCTCATGCACTACCGTATTCTTAAATCCGGTATATGCAAGATAAATCTCACCAACCTCGCCATTCTCATAAGACGCTAATACGTTCTTGCCAATATGGATCGCATCGGCATACAGTGGCTCATTCATCACCTCAGAATAATCCTCGACGATGTGATAACCTTTCCGGCTTAATCCCTCTAAGCCTTTCTTACCTAATGCATAGATATCCGTATCCTCCGGTGCAAATGCTGCCGTAATCTCTTTGACAATGTTGTTGTTATATCCACCTGCTAATCCACGGTTCGACGTAATTGTGATCACTGCTTTGCGCTTGGAATCACTCTCCCGCAAATAACGGTGATCGATCGTTCCGGTTCTCGCTAAGATGGAACAGATCGTATCATACAACATGGTGAAATACGGCTTATTGCTCTCTGCCCTGGCTTTCGCTTTCTGGAGCTTTACCGTCGATACCAGTTTCATCGCTTTCGTGATCTGACCGGTACTGGCAACACTCTCTTTGCGCCTCTTAATATCTCTCATCGATGCCAAGACATATCACCTCTTTCTTCTATATTCTCATGGCAAATGCAAATTCGTCTGTGCCGACAGACACATTCCTCTTTCCATCTGCCCCCTATAAGTTCCGTGCATTGCTCATTATGCACGCTGACTCTTATATTGGGTGATTGCCTCGTCTAACATCTTTGTAAGCTCGTCTGTAAGCTTCTTCTCCTCACGGATCTTCGTAAAGATCTCCGGATACTGTGCATCGACAAACTCGAATAATTCTTTCTCAAAATCAAGAATCTGATCTACCGGAACATCTAAGAGATATCTCTTTGTTGCGGCATAAATGATCACAACCTGACGCTCTACCGGCATCGGCTTATACTGTGGCTGTTTTAACATCTCCTTGATACGTTCACCCTGTGCTAAACGTTCCTTCGTATCATCATCTAACTCGGAACCAAACTGGGCAAATGCAGCCAGCTCACGATACTGTGCAAGCTCGGTACGGATTGGAGAAGCAATCTTCTTCATTGCTCCAATCTGTGCAGCACCACCTACACGGGATACGGAAAGACCCGCATTGATCGCAGGACGGAAACCGGCATTGAACATCTCTGTCTCTAAGTAGATCTGTCCATCTGTGATGGAAATAACATTGGTTGGAATGTATGCAGATACATCACCGGCCTGTGTCTCAATGATCGGAAGCGCGGTAAGCGAACCTCCACCTAAGGAATCATTTAACCGGGCAGCACGCTCTAACAATCTGGAATGTAAGTAGAATACATCACCCGGATATGCCTCACGTCCCGGCGGACGACGGAGCAGCAAGGAAAGTGTACGGTAAGCAGTTGCATGCTTGCTCAAATCATCATACACAACCAATACGTCCTCTCCATTCTCCATCCACTCTTCACCAATCGCACAACCTGCGTATGGTGCAATATACTGTAACGGAGCAAGCTCGGATGCTGTGGATGCCACAACCGTTGTATAATCCATTGCTCCATATTCTGTCAGAGACTTCACGATACTTGCAACGGTCGATGCTTTCTGACCGATTGCAACATAAATACACTTAACGCCCTGTCCCTTCTGATTAATGATCGTATCAATGGCAATTGCCGTCTTACCTGTCTGACGGTCACCAATGATCAACTCTCTCTGTCCTCTACCAATTGGAACCATGGCATCAATTGCTTTGATACCGGTCTGTAACGGAGTATCTACGGACTGTCTGGAAATAACACCGGATGCCACTCTCTCAATTGGTCTTGATTTGGTAGTATTGATCGGACCCTTATCGTCAATTGGCTGTCCCAATGCATTGACAACACGTCCAAGCATTGCGTCGCCTACCGGAACTTCTACCACACGTCCCGTTGTCTTGACGGTATCTCCTTCGCTGATATTCTTGTTTGCACTTAACAGTACCGCACCTACGTTGTCTTCCTCTAAGTTCATTACCATTCCGTAAACATCCCCTGGGAATTCCAACAACTCACCCTGCATTGCATTCTCCAAACCATGCACACGGGCAATTCCGTCGGCTACCTGTATAACTGTACCAACTTCGGAGGTCTCTAATTTCTTTGAATAATTCTTAATCTGCTCTTTGATCACAGAACTAATCTCTTCTGGTTTCAAATTCATGGAAAATTAGCACCTTCTCTCTGTTTATAATCTATTCTTCGCATTTACTGTACGAGACTCTTTGACAACTTCGCAATCTGTGTCTTCAGACTGCTGTCAACTACGGTATCCGCAACCCGGATCACAAGTCCACCGATCAGCGATGGATCTACCTTGTAATTACCTTCAATCTCCTGATACTTCGTTGTCTCGATCAGCTTCTGCTCAATTCGTTCTTTCTGCTCCTGCTTTAACTCTACTGCGGAAGAAATGTAGGCAATACCAATTCCTTTTTCCTCCTTGATCGCAGCAATCACGTAATCAAATACGGAAAGAAAATCTTTCTGATGACCTTTTAACACCAGCATCGTCATAAGTCCGGTCAGCTCATCCGATACCTTACCGGCATAGATATTCTCAATGACCTTGACTTTCTCTTCTTTCTCAATATTCGGATGAAGCAGAAACTTGCTTAATTCTTCGTTCTCAAGAAACGTCTGCTTTACAAAAAGCACCTCTTCTAATGTGGCATCTAATGACCGATTCTCCATTGCCACTTCAAAAAGTGCACTTCCGTAGGTCTTACTTACCTGCTTAGCCATGTACTACCACCCATTTCTTTCAAAGTATCCTCAATTAAAGCATCCTGCTTGCTCTCATCAATCTGCTGCTCGATAATCTTTGCAGCCATTGCCGTTGCAACCCGTACGATCTCTTTGCGCATATCATCGGAAACCTTGCTCTTCTCTAACTCAATCTCCTGATTCGCGCGGGCGATCAACCGATCGGCCTCCGCATTTGCTTCTGCCACGATCTGTTCTTCGCGTTTCTTCGCTTTCTTACGGGCCTGCTCTAATATCTCTTCTTTCTCTTTGTTGATGGCTTTTAATTTCTCATCATATTCCGCTTTCAATGCTGCTGCATCTTCCCGGTCCTGCTTTGCCGTATCAATATCCGTCCGAATCTTCTCGGTACGATTATGCAGAATCTTCTGCACCGGCTCAAACAACACCTTGGTAAGGAAAAAGAAGAGGATAAAAATGGCAATTCCCTGAATGATCACGTCACTGATTAACTGCGGACTTAATTCAAATATATGTCCTTCGGTGAGCAGCATTGTCTGCGCACCCATCATTCCTGATAACATACCCATCAAGGAACTATCCTCCTTTCATCAGACTTCGTTGATCCTTACAGTTTTAAGAACTTCGCAAGCATTGGATTACCATACATTAATAACAATGCAACTACTAAACCATACAGACCGGTTGTCTCGGCTACGGCCTGACCAAGCAACATCGTAGACATGATATCACCTTTTGCACCCGGATTACGACCTACTGCCGCAGCACCCTGACCAGCGGCAATACCCTGTCCAATACCAGGTCCGATACCGGCGATCATTGCTAAACCTGCACCAATTGTTGAACATGCTAAAATTAAACCCTCGTTTGTAATGTTTGACATAAACATTTCCTCCATTTTCTTAATATTCTTACCTATTGTGTGCCACCGGAATTCAATCCGGCAGTCTCTCAATCTAACATATTATGCCTCTCCGATCTTATCGGTAATAAATACCATTGTAAGCATAGAGAATACATATGCCTGAATTGCTCCGGAGAACAAGTCAAAGTAGACATGTAAAAATGCCGGTATACCAATCTTGGCAAAGAGTGGCAGCAATCCATAATATAATGCCATCATAACCGTACCTGCCATTACGTTACCAAACAGACGCAGTGACATAGATACCGGCGTGGCAATCTCTCCAATGAGGTTAATCGGGAAGAGAAACCAGATTGGCTGGAACAATCCTGTAAATGCACCAATTTTATTGTATTTCAGATTGTTATACTGAATCATAACAAATGTGATCAGCGCCAGGGAAAATGTCGTTCCATAATCTGCTGTTGGCGGTCGCAGTCCAAACAGACCGGATATATTGGATAACAGTATATACAGGAACAATGTTCCTACATAGCAGATATATTTCTTTCCGTGAGTTCCCATGGATGAATTCACAAATCCTTCCAGAGTCTCAACTGCAAATTCCACTACATTCTGCAGCCCCGTCGGTATCTCGTCCGCATGCATGATCTTCTTTCTGGCAACCACCGCAAATATCATGATCGTAACCATGATCAGAAGCATACATACGTGCGATGTTGTAATATATACCGTCTGTCCCATAAACTGATACCCGATCAAATGATGGATCGAGAAATCCACTTCTTCGTCCGCCGCCAAAAGCATTGGCATCATTCCATACCTCATTCCTTCACCTTCCTTTCTGTAATATTGTTGTATGTCTTCATTTCATCAACAGGAACGGAAATCTCCGGCAACCGGAAACTTGCGTTCCTGTTGATCATGTTACAACCTTTCTCTTATGATACAAAAACTGCTATCATTCTGTCTATCTTACATCTGACCCGGAAACATTGTCTTCCGCAACATCTCTCTCGTCTTCTTCCTCTTCATCATCGTCAAATGGTCCCATGGCATCTTCCTTTGTCACAAAATCATCCGGATACATCCTCTTTAAGAAAAATGGCGCTATCAATGCCCCAACCTTCATGCCCAATAAGCCCAGTAATACCGTAATAAAGCTTACATGTGGCACCAGCATCGCACCAAGCAGTGCCGCTAACATCAGCACAATACGGAATACCGTCTTCTTTCTCATATATCGAGTTGCATCATCCTGTGGTAAATCCAGGGCATCATCCAATGTCCTTGTCATATGAATAATAAGAATAACCGCCACGACTACTCCGATAAGCAGTCCTAACGTGTATGATAGAATATCTTCAGAAAAAATGATCCCGATAATCTCTACGATTACAGAATATACTCCCATTCCAATTAGTAACCCCGTCAACGTTTCCTTAACCTGATTCATAATTCCCTTCCCTTAAAAATATACCCAAATACTTTATTCCTATTCCCCACATTATCTTTCTGTTATCCGTTTCTCCCATTTTAACCGGAATACATTTGTATATAACAAAAAGTCGAAAAACAAAGCAATATAATTATACTAAGTTTTCCGACAATTGTCTATGAAAAATATGATTTTCATGAACCTTTTCTTTTCCGTTCTACAAGTGAATGAATTTTATTTTACACAATGCGTTCTCTTATTCTGACTATACTTCCGGCATATATTTCTGTCCCTCCGGTGTCATCGCAAGTCCGCCTTTGCCCGTCTCTTTAATACACGAGGGCATTGCAACCCCGATACTACGCATCGCATCGATCACTTCATCCGGCGGGATTTTCGAACGTATACCCGCAAGAGCCATATCTGTCGCAGTCAAAGCACTCGTTGCTCCGATCACATTTCGTTTCACGCATGGCACCTCCACTAATCCGCCAACCGGATCACACGCAAGTCCCAACAGATTCTTCAGTGCCATGGCTGCCGCATGGCAGATCGTATCCATATCTCCGCCCTGCAAAAATGCTGCCGCTCCCGCTGCCATCGCCGAAGCAGAACCAATCTCTGCCTGACACCCGCCTGCCGCTCCCGCAATAAATGCACGCGATGCGATCACCCCGCCGATTCCTGCTGCCACAAGCAATGCTTTGGTCATCTCCTCATCCGTATAGGAAAATCGTTCCTGCAACGATAATAATACCGCCGGTACCACTCCGCACGAACCTGCTGTCGGGGACGCCACGATTCGTTTCATACAGGCATTGGATTCCCCCATTTTCACTGCCTTTTCCATTACGCCAACTACAAAATCTCCACAAAGAGACTGTTCCTTTTCCCGATACTTCCTCAATTTTTCCCCGTCGCCGCCTGCTAATTTGCTGGTGGAAGTAATATCGGCATCATATTCCTGATCTGCTTCTTTCATCGCCCGATACACGTTCGTCACTTGTGCAAATCCTTCATCCACCGGGATTCCCCGTTCGTGGCAGTCTTCCTCTAATATGATCTCATATAATTCCTTCTTCTGTTCCCCCGCAATTTCACATAATTCCTGTAACGATCTATACATACAGACTCCTTTCCGTCTCTAACCGTTCCGAATCTCCTGCTGATATTGTCTTACTGTCAGACTTTATCATTGGTCAATCCATCCTCGAGACTTAAGTAAGTAACCTTCACGATACCCTCTAAATGTTCCAGCCACCGGATGGAATCCGCCGGAATCTCCTGATCACACTCGATGACCATAACGGCATTTCCCCCGCGGGAATCCCGGTATAACTGCATCGTTGCAATATTGACGGACTTGTGTGCAAGCATGGATGTCACTTCCGTAACATGTCCCGGCTGGTCAAGATTATGCACGATCAAAGTTGGAAAATCTCCTGTAAAGTTCGCCGTCAAACCGTCAATCTCACAGATCCGGATCTGTCCGCCGCCAATGGAACTCGCAATGATCTCCAATTTTCGTCCAGATTGCCCCTCTAAGTTCATTTTTACCGTATTCGGATGTGCATCGATGAGTTCAATTCCCTCAAACTGAAAATGCATCCCCTTTGATCGGGCAAGATCAAAGCTATCCGGAATCCGCTTGTCATCCACTGCCATACCAAGCAGCCCGGCAATCAATGCCTTATCCGTACCATGTCCCTTACCGGTGGCTAAAAAAGATCCATGCAAATAAATGTCCGCTTTGCGAACCGGTTCGCCTAACAGCTTACGTGCTACCTGTCCGATCTTAACCGCTCCCGCCGTATGGGAACTGGACGGTCCTACCATAACCGGACCGATTATATCCATAATATTCATACGCAATCCCTCTTTCGTCCGAATTGTTTAGACCTACTATATAGAAGTTTGACTTACTTTTCAAATGTAAAAAACTTCTTTGTATTGATTCTTTGTCGCATTTTACTTTCTTTTCTTAATGCAATGGAATGATTTTCCTTTCAATGATCTGTAAAGAATGTCCTTTCATAAATTATGTTATGTTTTTCACGGAATCCCGTTTCCATCCATTTCCGTCAGGTCTCAATCTTAATCCTCAAATTCCTCAATTCAGTATAACCACTCTTTGAAAGAATAATACCCGCAAATTGCGGGTATATCAATGCGTTTCCCTCAATTTGCGGGTATATATTTTATAAAGACTTATTTACATATACAATGGCGTCATCCCATCTCCTACAGTACCGACTTCACAACTTCCGGCAACTCCGCAAAAGCTCCAATCTCCGGCACATCTGCATCCACCGTTCCAAATCCGTATCCGGCATGGATGAATTCCACTCCTGCCTGCATACTTGCATCATAATCACCCTGGATATCTCCAACATAGACTGCCTTTGTCAGATGATTCCGCTCTACTACTTTACGGATATTCTCTCCCTTCACCAGTCCATTGTTGCCGTAACACTCAATATCTTCAATATATTTCCCATATCCATAATATTCTAAGAATGCCTCGATATAGCCGGACTGACAATTACTAACAATGTATAAATGATACTTCTCCTTCAGTTTCTGAAACGTCTCCTCGACCTGTGGGTATACGATTGCTCCGTGTGTGCGAAGATATTCATTCTCCTCTCTTCCGCAAACATCTAATAACTGTAATCGTTTTTCCTCCGGAAGTTCCGGAAAGATCTTCGCGGCTAATTTATCCATTGTAAGTCCCATCACACTTTTGATCTCTTCTTCCGTGATCACCCGCTCCGGTGTATATTCCCTTGCCACAACCTCTGTCCAACTATCCGCTACCGCCTTTGCAGAATCCCATAGCGTTCCATCCATATCAAATATAATGCCTGATTTTTCCATCTCCTGTCCTTTCTGTGGTTCTCTATCTATATTCTTAAGCATCCTGTCTACTTACCGACAATATTCCATTCTCCAAGTATCGTATGCATATTGACATCTTTTCATTCATACAAATACCTATTACTCTTGTATTACAATCTCTGACTTTGCCTTGTTCTCCTCAACGGAATCTAATTTCATACGGATCTGCTGCATGATCGTATCGGTCTCTGCAATCCGGTCCGCACAAGACAAAAGCTCCTGTGCGATCATTTCCTCATCCTCCGGATCAATATTCTTCTTATATTTCAATTCGTGATCCAGGCTCGCCCAGAAATCCATCGCAATCGTCCGGATCTGTATCTCGACACGCATCGGCGTCTTACCTTTTGAAAAGAATACCGGAATCTCCACGATCATATGATAGCTCCGATATCCATTCGGCTTAGGATACTTGATATAATCTTTGATCTTGATCAGTTTCAGATCATCCTGCATTGCAAGCATTGCCGCAATCGTATAGATATCATCAATAAATTCACAGATAATACGCACACCTGCCACATCCGATAGATTCGCCATAATCGCTTCTACCGTAAACGGAAGTCCTTTTTTAACAAGTTTCTGTGCAATGCTCTCCGGTTTCTTCACTCTCGACGAAATACTGCTGATCGGATTTCTATGATATCTTACAGACATCTCATCATTCAACACCTCTGCCTTCGTCCGCACTTCCCGGATCGCACATGCATACATCATCTGCATTTCCTGAAATGCCTGCGAATGCTGCATCAATATCTTCAGTTCTTCCATAATATCGCCCGTAATCACCGGCACATCATTTTCTTTCTCCCTTAAACTCGGAAGCTGTATATTCTCTTGTGTCACCACATTATCACCTCATTGTACATTTCTTCTCATTTATGCCTCAATTATATCCATCTTACCACACATTTATTAAATAAGTATGAACGCGCCGGACAAAATCCATCCACACCTTGTATATAGCACACCCTCTGAAACAGTATGTGCATATAGCTGCAGGAAACGTTTCGTATATTTTTTCTGCGCTGTTTTCGATCCCTAAGAAATTTTACTGCATTGCGGCTGGCAGTTTTGATTGCGCATGCTCCCGCGAAACTCACACAGGTCAAGAATGTTTTGTCTTCATTGACATGCAGGTACTTTGATCACGCCGGTCCTTAGAATGTGCTATCATATATTGAATATATTATACAAAATAAAGCTGCACATTCTTAGTACCGCTGCGTGTGAGAGTAGCGAGAGCGTGCCTGCAGTCAATAAGACAAACATACTAAGACCTGTGTTCAGACATCTCTCCCGCATGCGCGTTACAACCAGCCGAACAATGCAGTGAATTTCTAAGAGATCGCGCGTCAAGAAAAAATATACGAAACGTTTCCTTGCAGCTTATCTACATTTATGTTGTTGTTTCAGAGGGTGTGCTATACGGTACGTTGACCCAGAATTTTGTCCGGTGCGTTCAGAACGTATCCGATGGCGAGGAGTGTAGTCATAAGAACCCAGCTGATTGGTTCTGTCAGTACGACTCCGAAGTATTGCAGGTGCGGTACTAAGATGGCAGCCGATACAATTTTAACAAGCATTTCCAAGATACTGGAGCAGATCGGTATGATCTTGCGTCCCATTCCCTGCAAAGAACATCGCAATATGAAAAGCGGTCCCAATGCATAGAAAAACCACACACCAAATTTCAGATAAAAGACAGCCGGATCGACAATTGCCGGATCCGTGCTACTGGTCAGCCATTCAATTACCGGTCGTGCGATCAGATAACACAGCAGGATCATCATTGTACTGATGATCGTAACCACAACGTGTGCATGACGGACACCCTGTTTGATTCGATCCACACGTCCTGCACCTGCATTTTGGCTGACATATGTGGTCATGGCAAGGCCTACCGTATAGATCAGGATCATCAAAATGTCAAACAATCTTCTCGCCGCTGTATGTGCCGCAACAATAGAAGTGCCAAGACCATTGATCGCACTTTGTAAAATGATCGTTCCGATATTTACAATGCAGCCCATCAATCCCATCGCAAGACCTGTTGTTGTCAGATTTGAATATAACTCCCCGGATATGCTCCATTCCGAACGCTGTGGCAACAGATCCCGGAATCGGATCAGTACATATGCCATACACAGGAGTCCGGAAATTGCCTGTGCCAATATGGTTGCATATGCCGCACCCTGAATTCCCCATTTGAATACTGCAACAAATAAAAGATCCAACCCGACATTTAAAATGACGGCAAACGTCAGACAATATAGCGGTGTTTTACTGTCACCCACAGCTCTCAAAATATTTGCAAATACATTATAAAGCGCAGTAAAGGCAATTCCCGCTAATATGATCCTTACATAAGAAAGCGCATTATCCATAATATCAGCGGGTGTTCTCAGCATTGTAAGAATCGGTCGGATCAATAAAAGTCCTAACATCGTCAATATGATCGTGATCACAGCCGTTAAGATCAGTGTTCCCGCGACGGATTGCCGCATCCGTTTCTCATCTTTGGCTCCGAAACTATTCGCTACTAATATTGCAAATCCCTGTGTCAGTCCATTGATAAATCCGATCAATGTATTCGACACCACACTCGTTGCCCCGACTGCCGCAAATGCAGCAGTACCTACATAGGCACTTACAATCTTACTATCTACCATATTGTATAATTGCTGCAAAATACTGCTGCACATCAACGGGATGGCAAACATAAGTATTACTTTTGCAGGATATCCTTTTGTTAAATCTTTCATTCAAACACCTTTATTCTTTCTTCTATTAAGTCACATAATCGTTCCTGTAAATATATCGGTAACAGAGACGTTTTACACATCTCAATAAATGTATCTTTTTTCTTTACAATCAATTTCATCATTTTTTCCGCTGACGTCATGTGAATACCACATTTTTCTGCATAGATTAGAAAATCTTTCCGGCGAAGATTCATCTTTTTTTCATTCATCGGAAGTGCAAATTGCTCTTTATCCTCTGGCATAATTACATTTACCGGCAACAGATCATATGCCGGAGAAAGTACATACTTTCCGCTCCCTTCTTCTGTCTCAATCAAAGAAAAATTTTTGAGATGCATATCTGAATTTCCCACCGCAAAAGAAAATAGCAGCCGTAAATACAACTCTGTCATATCGAGACCTTTCCGACAGGAATACCTCTGAATAATCTTTGCACACCGCTCATAGGAACCCCGGTATTTATCCTGTGTCAGGCGAAGGTCTAACTGGCAAAAATCTTCCATTGCCAACATTTTTACACTATCTCCATCAAATTGACGATCTACTCTCTTTGTAATATATGCATATTGTCCATTTCCTCTTATCAATGCATGTGGCACCGTTGCTATTCCAACCGATTCTGCCATTACCATTACAAGTTGTTCTGCTTCCGGCAAAGAATCAAATTGTTCCACCTGAGGTTTCAAAATATATCCGGTCGGGTAATTAACCAATGTTAATCTCGGTTTCTTTTCCTTCGAAAACAAGTGCAAAGACAATTTTTTCTGAACACCGGGAACTGTATATCCTTTTCGAATATTCTCCGTTACTAATTGTGCTAATATCTTATCATCAATCTCTATTTCAGGAAGTGTCGATGTTGAAAAAAAATGTTTGATGCACGCCTTATGCCATCCGGTACCGTTATCTACTTTCAGAGGTCTCCCACAACACAGACAATTCATACACGTTCCTCCCTTATGCTTACATTTCCGATCGCATCCTTACATGCAACCAGTAATAAACCGAACCGATCCCTTGTATCAATCTTCCAATTGCGGCTTACAACATCTAATAACCACCCTTCCGGAATAAGTCCGTCAAAAAACGAAAAAAGTGTCTTCGATTTATATTCCATATCCGATAATGGTAATGTAAGAGAAACTGCCCTTGCATTACCATTTGCCCTATATGTCTCATCATAAGTAAAGGAATATCCCTCATCGGTTTCACATAAAATTCCCGCAAAAACATTGCAAACATATACATACGCTGTTCGAAATGTATTCTCCATCAATCGTTATCCTTTCTTCCCGGCACTACTTCCATATCAAACATGGCAAGTGCATCATTTACCTTATCCATCCGCAAAGTTTCTTTTCCCTGTTCTAACTCTCTTATAAAACGTAGTCCAAGTCCGGAACGCATTGCAAATTCCTCCTGTGTAAGACCTGCCTCCTTACGACTTTTCTTTACAAACTCTGCAATTTTATTCATTATACCACCTTCTTATTCATCCTATACCCGATCAGGTATAAAATACATGTTGCATAGTTGTATTATACCCAATCGGGTATATTTTATACACACTGCCTTTATTTTACACCCGAACGGGTATATTTGCAATGACTATATTGAAATAAGCACTGTTCGTATCTAAATGAC
>JBNMIW010000025.1:0-13720 GCA_050873485.1 Lachnospiraceae bacterium
CTCCAAAACGATATGCCTTCCTGTCATCTTTTCCTTTTGCCTGCGTAGAATCATCATCTACAAGTCGTTCTTCTTCCGATGTAAGAATACGAAGTTTCTCCTCCGGTTTGCTGATAAAGAATTTCATAAATACACGTAAGACCGCAGTCATCAGAAATGCCCACATTATAATATACACTACAACCAGCCACTTCCATCCAATGGCTGTCGAGATGGATTTAAACAAAGCAGAATGTCCAAGATATCCAAGCGTTCCCGGAATACCTGCAAGACTTAAGCCTGCCAACAAAGTACCTGCTCCAAGAAGAGGATTGCCCTTACCGGCAGCGATCAGTCCTTTGATCTCATATGTTTTATTTCTACGAACCAGCTCTAACGATACCATATACAAAGCCGCTAATGAAAAGGCACTTGCAAATAACAGATATACAACACTTCGAACACCGTATTGGTTTGAACTTCCTCCAAGTACAACCAGACTCACTGCTAACAGATCAAAACCATTCGTTGCAACGTCCAGTCCCATCAGGATCTTCCGGATATCCGTCGAAGTCAAGGATACCAGAATTCCCCATATCATCGTCATGATTGCCACTACCAGCAATATTCTTCCATAAAATTTATTCTCTACAAACAGATCTACTGCAATTACCAGAATACCATATATTCCAAGCTTTGATATCAGACCGGCAATTACGGTCGAGACCTCGATCAAGCCATAGGAACATCCTCTTGTAACCTGAAACTGTATCGGAAATACACCTGCTGTCATGGCAAAACCAAGTGTTGCCAGCAATCCGCCGATCAATAATGCGCTGTTACCGCCACGTGACATAACACTTGTGTACATTCCATTATAATTTACACTGCCAAGGTATCCAAATAAGATCACAATACCGGAAAGGATCAACACCATTCCCGCGGTCACAAATCCAATGTAAATGTTAGCATTTTTAATTGCTGCTTTGTCTCTCCGATGCAAAAGTAACGGCCAGGCAAATAATAACGCAAGCGTAATGAACATAAAGAAGTTGAACAGATTATCGGTCATACATGCACCAAGTACCATTCCAAACATACACATAAACAATAGATAGAAACGGTTACTGCTCTCTTCTTCCTTCATGGTTACCTTCATATATTGTGTGATGATCGCAACAACAGCCGTCACCAGAATGCTCAGCGTCACAGATACAACATCCATTGTCAATGAAAGTCCCAAACCTAATGCTTTGCCCAAAGAAAGGTCAAACTGCACACCCTTTCCGATTGTCATATACGCAAGATATGCAAGCATTGCCAATTGAACTGTCACAACAATATCGATCCAGTCATTTCTCGTACCTTTATCCTTTTTACCAAGGAAGAACCCGATCACTCCACCAAGCATCGGAAACAAAAATATCAACAACACACCATAATTGTTTGCCATCTTATCCACCACCTAACTAAATAACTTCTGCATTACCGTGCTGACCGCCTGCAGGATTGGCTGCTGCCACAAAGAACATACTACTAACAATACTGCCAATATACCACTGACTACAATCACGCCTTTTCCCGGGCACTGTATATCGATCACGGCATCTTCTGTCACATCTTCTTCTGATACTTCTTCCGTATTGTCTTCTGCTTCCTTTTCTTTGCAAGGGAAATACATCCGTCGAAGAAGCGGGAACAGTAACATAACCGGAACTACTACACCAAGTACATTGCCGATCAAACCAACATATGTAAATATGCCAAAACTTCCTGCCAACAATCCGATCTCTGAATAGATAATTCCGGTAAATGTTCCCGTAACCGGTACACCAATCCACATAACCGCTAACAATACCAGAATAGCATAGGTATATGGCATATGTGTTCCAATTCCGTCTAATCCGTTCAGATCCTTTATCTCATTTTTCTTACAAATGCTGTGAAATAACATCAGACATGGAATTAATGCAATGATCCGGTACACAGCCTGAAAACTGCCGCCTACCAATCCATAGGTATTCATCTCCGCAACGGAAAGAAGAATCATTCCGACTCCTGCAATACATAAAAAGATAAGTCTCTTCCCCACTGTCTTCATCTTAAGACCAAGAAAACCGGCCACGATCAACACAGCTCCAACTGCAATTAAAATTTCACTTAACATGTGTTCCTCCTTGCTTATAACAACTTATATTTTTTAAAAGCAATAATACAGATTCCTACAACAATCACCGAAAATACGATCACACCCGGATATCCATACTTCCAGGTAAGCTCCGGCATATTCGCAAAATTCATTCCATACCACCCAACAATCAATGTAAGCGGCAGAAATATCGTTGTGATAACTGTAAACAGCTTCATAATGTTGTTCAGATTGTAATCTAACATCGCGTCATGTGTTTCTCTCAACTGTACCGCATATTCTTTGAGATGCTTTACATTCTCGGATAACCGCATGGTCCGTTCCGTAAATGTTACAAAGCGTTTGACATTCTCCGGCGGAAACATCTCATTATCATTGTCCCGCAGCACCTCTCCAATATCGATCAGCTGATCATAATAATTCCAGATATACATCAGTTCCTTCTTCATAGATAAGATCTCATTGATAAATGCCGCATCCACACGTTCTTTCAGAATCTTTGTCTCTAATGCACTCATGTTAAATTCCATGTTTTCAAGGAATTTGCGATCCTCCTGGATCAGGAGATCCAGAAACCGGTATAGGAATTTCTCCGGGACCGTCTGGGCAAGCTGTGATGTATTTCCTGCCGAATCCACCTGATAACCTGCAAGCACCCGGTCAAAGAGTTTGCGGATACTGCCATCTTCGTCGCGAATCTCTACGAACAGACAAAGCTCCGGCTGCACATAAATTGCAAGACGATCCTTGTCACCGAATACCTGCAACATATCAATCAGATCCAGTACCGTAAACACAAGATTGGCTATTACGATCGTATCACTCCGGAAGTTATGCAGATTCTCCTGACAGGCTCGTACCGTCTCCTCCGTGAATCCATACATGATATAGTCATCCTGTAATTCTGTAAAAGTGATAAAACCCACTTTTCCTCTCTTCAATTCATAAAACATGGCATACCCTTTCTTCGCTTTTAAGTTTCCGGGGTGTCCGACCCACAAGATTCGATACCCGGGGTTACACTCCCTACCGATAGTATGCCCTGTTTCCACACGCGATAGCACCATTTTACCACTTATTGTAAAAAAAACAATGAAATTCACATAATATTCGAAAAGTATAAAGAGTCGGACGAACTTTCCCATAAAGCAAAAAAGAGCGTACCATCCGGTACGCTCTCAAGAATATACTCTGCACAAATATTACCCAAAAATACTGTTAAAGAAACTCTGTAATGCATCAATTACTTTCTGGAAAAAGTTCTTTGCCTGTTCCTTATCCAGTCCCATATCCTCTAACTTATTGAATAAGTCTTTTGCCTGGCTCTTCATACTGTCAATATTAAGATCCAACTTGCTGATCTTCTTCATCAAAGAAATGATTGTCTGTTTCTCATTATCTGTAATACTGATTCCAAGTTCTTTGGCACCCTCATCGATTGCTTTGCTGATCGCTTCATCATTGTCTAAGCCTTCTTCTACAACCTTTGCTTTAACAAATGCCATCAACTGCTCTACATCATCAGAATCCACATCCTGTGCCATCTGGCTTGTAACTACCAGCTCGTTCACCGCAGCATCCATACTCTCTTCTGACACTTCCTTACCTGTCAGTTCCGAATAGGCTTTCATTGCTCCAACCAAAGCTGCTGTACCGGTAATCTCAAACGGTCCCGCAACAACTACATCTGCATTCTCAATTCCTGCTGTGATCAATGCATTGGTGTACATTCCCTTTGTACAATAAGAAATGTTCTTTGTCTCTACATTGATTCCGTCACCATCTTCGCCAAGCACTACCATAACGGAAGATAATGCTCTTGAACCGATGACACTTGAATCCAGATAATCACCAAGATACTGATGTTCCTCATCGTTCGTAATCTCACCTACTGTATAGTCTTCGAGATCTTCATCTGTAATTCCCATCAGATCCATAACGGTCGCCTTTTCTTTGTCAGACAGATCTGCACCAAATGATACATACACGTCATCCGGATTAGCTCCTGCGGCTGCATCTGCTTTTACATGTAATCCCGCTGCCGGCAATGTTAAAATCATGGTTGCCGCAAGCACAACTGTCGTAATTCTCTTATATAATGTTCTCATAATCCTTTTCCTTTCTTCCCTGTAAAACTCCGGCTCTCTACACTACCTCCGTGTACACCGTGTTTAACAATTACCTGTTGCATAGTCCTCATTCTACCACTGTATATTATGTAAAGTCAAATAAAGACTTTCTTAACAAGAAGCAACCGCATCAGTCGCGTCTGCGTCCGCCAAGAAATCTTGTTACATAATATAAGATCTGCATGATCGATGTGATCAATGCCGCAACATATGTCATAGCTGCCGCAGATAATACTTTCTTTGCACCCTTGTAATCCTCATTGGCAAACATTCCGCTGTCGCGGATAACCGAAAGTGCTCTGCTTGAAGCATCAAATTCCACCGGCAATGTTACTAACTGAAATACTGCCATTAATGAGAATAACACAATTCCAAAGAAGATCAGGCTTCTTCCAAGCTGTCCGGAGAAGAAACATCCGATCACGATCATGATCGGTCCTACCTGTGAACCAAAATTACATACCGGAATAATTGCATTTCTCAAACGGATCGGTGCGTACTCTTCCGCATACTGAACAGCATGTCCTGCTTCATGCGCCGCAACACCGACTGCACCGATAGAAGAAGAATTATATACCTCCGATGACAACCGGATCACATTGTCTCTCGGATCAAAATGATCGGTCAGTTTTCCGGCAACATGCTCAATCCGGACATAAGACAATCCATTTTTATCAAGTATCATTCTGGCGGCTTCCGCTCCGGTAATTCCACGGGAATTCCGCACATTGTTGTATTTATTAAATGTTGATTTTACTTTAAACTGTGCCCACAGACCAAGCAGTAATGCCGGCAGCATAAAGATCAGATAAGATAGATAACCATAGCCGTAACCGTAGCCATATCCATAACTGCCATAATGTGAATACAATCCCATTACCATATTGCCTAATGCACCACTTGTAATTTGCTGTATGATTGTTCCTGTCATAGTAATCCCTCCTACTATAATATATGTATATTATTTCATTGCCATTCATCTTGAATAGATACCTTAATACAAAAATGTGTTGATTGTGTGTACAACCGGGCAATATCTCTTACAGAATTCTCTTCACACAGTCCTTCCATCCATTGTATAGACTGCTTCGCTGCTCTTCCGTATAGTGCGGTACAAATTCTTTGTCTCTTTGCCAGTTTGAGCAGACTTCTTCCTCATCTTTGTAATATCCTACTGCCAATCCGGCAAGATAAGCCGCCCCAAGAGCGGTTGTCTCTGCAACTTTTGGACGGATAATTTCCCCATTTAGGATGTCAGACTGAAATTGCAGCAAAAAATCATTGGCACTTGCACCACCATCCACGCGGAGTGAAGTCACCTGAATATTCGCATCCTCTTCCATTGCCCGTATCACATCCAACGACTGATACGCAAGGGATTCTAATGTCGCCCGCACAAAATGTGCCCGGTTCGCTCCTCTTGAAAGACCGAATACCGCACCTCTCGCATAAGCATCCCAATACGGAGCACCCAGCCCGGTAAATGCAGGCACAACATATACGCCATTGCTATCCGGCACCGAATTTGCCAACGTTTCCGTCTCTGCTGCCGTGTCGATCAGCTTCAATTCATCCCGCAGCCATTTAATCGCTGCACCTGCAACAAATACACTTCCCTCTAATGCATATTGTACCTTGCCATTGCGTCCGATGGCAATTGTGGTCAGCAGTCCATGTTTGGAATCTACCGCCTGTTCCCCGGTATTCATCAGCAAAAAGCAGCCTGTTCCGTATGTGTTCTTACTCTGTCCGGCTTCAAAACAGCACTGTCCAAACAACGCAGCCTGCTGATCTCCTGCAACTCCTGCAATTGTAACCGGTTCACCAAGTAATGCCTCACCGGTCTCTCCATATATCTCAGAAGACTGTTTTACTTCCGGCAGCATAGAACGCGGAATATTGAATTTCTGAAGTAACTCTTCATCCCAGCACAGTGAATGAATGTTATACAGCATTGTACGGGATGCATTGGTCACATCAGTCGCAAACACCCGCCCTTTTGTCATTTTGTAGATCAGCCAGGTATCCACTGTTCCGAATAGCAATCTGCCCTGATCTGCCTTTTCTCTTGCCCCGTCCACATTCTCTAATATCCAGCGGATCTTCGTTGCCGAAAAATAAGGGTATACGATCAATCCTGTCTTTTCTTTTATGATCCGATCATAACCTTCTTCCTTTAATTGCTCCACATAATCTGCTGTCCTGCGGCACTGCCAGACAATGGCATGATACACCGGTTCTCCGGTCTCCTTGTCCCAAACGATTGTTGTTTCCCTCTGATTGGTAATTCCGATCGCCGCAATCTCTCCTGCTTCTATGGAACATTTTGCCATTGCTTCGGTCATAACGCCTGCCTGAGATGCCCAGATCTCATTTGCATCATGCTCCACCCAGCCGGACTGCGGGAAATATTGCGTAAATTCCTTCTGTGCCGAAGATACAATCTCCCCTTTTTTATTAAAGATAATACATCTTGAACTCGTTGTTCCCTGATCCAATGCCATAATGTATTTTTTCATAATGTACCCCTTTCATACTGTTCGCATACCTTCTTCATCATCTGTATAAAAGCTTCCTGCACCCAGGCCGGCTCTGCAATCTTGAGCTTGTCTCCAAATCCAAACACCCAGCCGAAAAAACGGTCACTGACCACCGTATCCACAACGACGGATATTTGTCCGCACCGGTCATCGTTTCCGTTTGGTTCTGCTTCTCCCTCATTCCATGGTTCCAGCGGATGCAGCCAGACTTCCCTGCCAAAATGATCGATCATCGCTCCGGTAAGGGTGGCATCCGCTATCAGTTTGACCGTTACTTTGTCACCGGCAAACATTCCAAATGTCTGCGTACCATAACTGCTTAGATCAATTTGTTCATACACTTCTCTTCCAAGCCGTTTTTCCGGTTCTTCCACAATCTCTTTCATCTTGTCAACTCTGTAATGCCGCATCTGCTTTGTCACATCATCATATCCGACCAGATAATATTTGTCGTTATCCCATTGAAAAAACCAAGGTGAGATCCGGTAACGTTCCCCATCCTTTCTCGGCACCAGTTCTTTTTTCACATTCCACTCATAATATCCAAATGTGATCTGGTGATTCCTTCGTATGGCATCCTGAATGTTATCAATATTATAATAGATGCTCTCATTCATCGATTTGACACGATCCTGCACCACAACCTGTCCGGTTAGCTTCCTCGCATATGCTTTGCTTGATAACTGCGACAATTTACCAATCAGTTCCCGCGATTTGTTCTCTGTAATAAACTTGGAAAACTGTACTGCATCCACCAATAATTTCAATTCCGGTAATTCAAACATTCGGGAAGCTAAATAGGCTCCCCGATGATCTCTTACAATATCCATTCCAAACGCCGACAATGTATCCTGGTCACTGTATATTGTCTTGCGTTCACAGGATATACCATATTCATGCAATTTTGTTACAATTTTATCTGCAGTTAAGATATGTTCCTCGTCCGTTTCTTCGTATAATATCTTTGCAAGATAAAGCAGTTTCTGTTTCTGTGTCTCTTTTCTCACATAACCTCCCAATCGTCATTATCGGCAAACCACACATTACTCCAACGGCATCCATACATTTATCATGAATGATCTGCCTTAGCAGCCCAACTGTTGCTTGACATCATTGAGTGCTGCATCCTCCATGTCGTGATCCAACGGTGGTAATGCTTCGCCATATTTACGCTCATACGCAATGCCTAATAATTCATCTGCAATTCTTGCATTCTTTGGAAGCAGTGGTCCATGTGAATATGTTGCAAAGACATTCTTATAGCGGGCACCTTCTGTTCCATCTTCTCCATTGTTACCATACCCCTTGAGAATCTTTCCCATCGGCTGTACACCTTCTCCAAGCCAAGTCTGTCCATTATGATTCTCAAATCCGACAATCGGAAATGTTTCTCCATTGTCTCTGGTATACTCATAAACAAAATTACCGATCATACGTTTATCGGATGCAGTTGTATAGACATTGATCCCACCGAGAAAATCTACTCTCGTTCCGTCTGCCGCCTCGTAATACTTGCCAAGCATCTGATATCCACCACAGATACCAAGAATGACCGTTCCTTTCTCAATCTCTTCTTTGAGCCATTGTTCCTTATATTCAAACAGATCCTTTACCAGAATCTCCTGCCCAAAATCCTGTCCGCCACCAATGAATATGATGTCGTAATCTTCGTCCCGGTTTACTTCCCCGAAAGATAATCTTGTCACCTTCGAACCAATCCCACGCCACTCCAGACGTTTCTCCATGGTTCGGATATTGCCATTATCCCCATACAAATTCAGAATATCATAATACAAATGACATATGTGTAATTCTCGATCCATTCCCTTTTCCTTTCTTTCTTCCGACCAGTTCTTTTCCAATCAGGTGTCAGACCCCAAGGTCAGATACCCTTTTCATTGCTGTCTTTCATGACTTAGGATGCATCATACTTTTTAAGTGGTACAAACTCTGCCAACTTATCGCGGAATTCCAACATACAGGTATAAGATAATACAAGAAATGTCTCTTCTCCGCTCTCCTGTAACTGTGTGATCAAAGTCTTATAGTCCTTCTCCACACTGAATCTCGTTGTATCAAAATCCGCATATTTTAACCGCAGTTGCATATCGTATGCCCGTTTTCCTGTAAAATAAAAATGTTTTGCTCCGGAAGCCGCCTGTGTCAGCCGTTCAAATTCCACATCATAGATCCACGAAATATCCTTGCCATCCGCATAGTTATCATTTAATCCAAAAACAATATTACCCGTCGGTCGTTGCTGGATCAGGAATTGCAGCACCTCATTGAATCCCGCCGGATTCTTCACTAATACCAGATGAAGTGGTGCTTTTCCAAGCTGTACCTGTTCCATACGTCCAAAATGAGTAGTAAGTCCGCCAAGCACTTTCACAATCTTCTCATCCGTCAATCCGATCAGATGTGCAACTTCGGTAGCAGCAAGTGCGTTGTACAGATTATATCCACCCGGCAGCATCACTTCTGCTTCTACCTTATTGCCAAACACATCCATCTCAATCACAGAAGATGCATCTTTCCACTCGATCACTTTTGTAAGTGCAACCTCCGGATCCTGTCTGTGATAACCACATTTTTCACAATAGAAGCCACCGAGATGTCCAAATGTATGATAATGATATTGGTACTTTGTCTTACAGTGAATACAATATACCGCATCCGAAATATCCGAAGAAGTTCCCTCGTAAAGCGGTCCGTTCACACCAAAATAGTGGATCTCGCTATGCGGCAGATCACTCAGTGAACTGGTCAGAGAACAATCGGCATTCAGCACCAGTTTCACATTCGGAAGCTGCGAAAGTCCTGCCCGGATCTTATTCACTGTCGTCAACACTTCTCCATACCGGTCGAGCTGATCCCGGAATACGTTCGTCACAACCGCAGTCACATCAAGATCCCCAAAATGTTCTACAATACTTTTCAGTGCCGCCTCGTCACATTCCAACAATGCATAGTCCGTGTTGATCTTACCGCCAAGTGTTGCCGCTCCAACAAAGGCTGACACAACTCCACCAAGCAGATTGGCCCCTGCATCATTACAGAATACCGTCTTTCCTTCTTCCTCGATCATGTCTCTGATGATATGACAGGTTGTTGTCTTACCGTTCGTTCCGGTTACGCATATAATCTTAACATTCTTCGCCAGATGACCTAATATATCCGGGCAGATCTTTAATACCACCTTGCCCGGAAGGGAGGTTCCTCCGCTGCCTGCCAACCGCAATAATTTTGTTGTAAATTTACCCGCCCATACAGCAATCGTTGCTCTTGCGCTCATTCTCTTTCTCCTTATCTTCAACCTGTTTTCTTTATTGACTGACCAATCGCCCTTACAATATATTGATTCAGTGTTATATTCTGCTTTGCTGCCTCTAATGATACTTTCTTGTGCATTTCCGGTGGTATCCGAACATTAAACGTCCCTTTAAATTCCTTTTCCGGATTCTTACCAATCTTCGCACATAAGTCAAGATAATTATCAATACTCTGTTCAAACATTTGTCTTAATTCTTCAACATTTGTTCCATGAAAATTCAATGAATCTGCAACTCCAAACACCTCTCCAACAAAAATATTATCCTCCGCATCATATTCAATAAATGCATGATAACCCTTATATTCCATCATTGAAGTCATACATCATCCCTCCTTTTCATTCTAGCCCCATCTTCTGTATATTATGCTACAACAATAGCATACGCCATCACAAAGCTCTCGTTTACTTCCAATTCATGTCCGTATTCTCTTTCCTCAAGCGTACCTTCGAATTCCTCTGCATCACATCTTCCAGCCCACGGCTCAATACACACGAACGGTGCGTTCTTCTTTGCCGGAGACCATAATCCAAATAATGGTGCATCAAATTTCACGGTCAGATATGGTTTCTGTTCCGAATCACACAGGCTGACTTCATGTGCCTGATTTCCCTCGATCACTAACGCATCCTCATCAAATAAATGTGCATCAATCTTCATCATGCCGCCATTGGTAGCCAGCACATTATCCTTTTTGTAGACAAGTCCATTCTCATTTAACTTCGAATAGGTCAGATCTTTGTCCGTATCAAAAGAAATATAATAATCGGTCTGTTTGCCCTTTCCACCGATCGGACACATAAATGCCGGATGACCGCCGATTGAAAAATACATCTTCTTGTCATCTTCATTGCTCACATTCCAGATAACCTGCAGCTCATTGCCCACTAACTTGTAACCGATCTCCAAGGTAAAGGTAAACGGATACTTCTTATAGGTCTCCTCATCTGCTGTCAATGAAAACCATACTTCATCCTCTGTCTGAAATACAAGCGTAAATTCCATATCTCTGGCAAATCCATGTTGTCCCATCGGATATACCTTTCCATCGTACTTATATTCCTTATTCTTCAGGCTTCCGACAAACGGAAATAATACCGGAGCACTTCTTTTCCAAAACTTCTCATCTGCATTCCAGATATATTCTTCCCCGGTTTCCTTCTTTACCATACTGGCAAGCTCTGCGCCAAAATAGTTGATTGCTACTCTCAATCGATCATTTTCCAATACTGCCTGCATACACACATTCCTCCTACCTTATATATGGATGAAACTCATCCTATTCTAAACCGTAACTTATACCAAATCAAATAGTCCCATCTGCTTATATAAAGTCAAATGTTCCCTGACTATACTCTAAGTTCTGGTACTCTACCTCATCCTGTGCCACCTGGCTCCGGTAATCTACCACAACCGTCTGCTGTCTGCCATTCACAAGCTGCTGTCCTAAGATGTAGTTGACATCAAACCGGTTCGTGATCGCCGGTGTAGCTCCACGCGCCGGAACGATCAACTGTACGTTGTTCGTCTTAAGCAGGGCGAAGATCGGTTCCCAGATATAGATATCCTTTGCCGCACCAAATGGATTATCGATAAAGATTACTTTCTTCAGCTCATTTGCCTCTGCTTCCGGTGCGTACATCCCGGATATGTAATTGATGATCGATACCAGGAACTGAATATAAATACCCTGTGACTGTCCGGTACTACCAACCGCTTCTTCATAGCGAAGATACCGGCTCTGTTCCTTGATGCGCTCCCGTTTATATAATTTCAGCCGGATTGCATTCATATCTGTTACCATAACCCCAAACAGCTTTTTAAGCAAGAGTCTGTTTTTCATATATTTGATGCGATCATTGTTATCCTGAAATTGATCTGCACCATTTACCACTTCATCTATATAATCCGACATTCTCTGTTTGATAAATTCGTCCTTCACATACGGAATAGAAAGACTGACCATCTGGATCATTTCGCCATCCAACTGGATTCTGGAAAGTTTTGGCAGTTTATCCAATTCCGTCCGGACATCGCGGCATCTTTCAATACATTGATTCTCGAAATTATTCTTCTTAATCGCCTCCATGTCCTCGATTCCCTGCTCCACACGTTCTTTTTCCAACGCAATATAGGAAATCATTTCACGAATATTCGCAAGCAGTGTCTTTGCATCCTCGTAAGTTTCCGGAATCTCAACATCCTCCTTGACTGAATCCGACAATTCAAATGCACCCATTGTGTAAAATGTATTTGCGGTCTGTGTCTTATAATTGAGCAGCTCCTGTTTTGCTCTCGCAAGCGCTTTATTGCTCTTATCATATGCCAACAGACTCTCCTCAAAGATCTCACGGATTCTCGACTGATCCTCGGATAAAATGTCAGCCTGTGTGATATCTAACTCTTCACTCTCCACAATTCGCTTTACATCCTTATACAGATCAACGATCACTCCGTTATTCTTTACATACTGCCGATATTCCTTGTCAAAATTGCGGATCTCTTCCTGCAATTCCTTGAGGATACGATCCCCTTCCGCAATTGCCTGTAATGCATCCTCTTTGGATATCGTTGGTGTTACATTCTCTGTATCAGCAGAGACAAACTCTAATTCAGCAAATGCCTCCTGCCCAAACCGGTCTGTCATGGTCTGAATTGCCTGTTCCACACGACCTTCTAACCGGGAAGCTTCCTGCTCCTTCTTCTTATAGTCTGCCCGAAGCTGATCACAGCGTACCGAGATCTGAGATAACTGTGCACTCATTCGGTTAAGTAATGTCTCGTCCACCGGATGAAGTCCTTCTGTCTGCTGTAATGCTTCTAATTGCTCCACTGAAATACCACGTCTACGGATCAGTTTCATTCCCCGTTCCATACTTTCCGAAAGTGCCGTGATCAGTTTCTTCTTATCTTCCAATACGATCGTTGCCTGTTCCACAACTGCCTTTGCGGCAAGAAACTCCGCTTTCAACTGTTCTTCCGAAATATTGACCGCAGTCAAATTATCTTCTACATAATATTCTTTGTACAGATTGTCCCAGTCACTCATCGTTTCCGCAATCTGCTGTTCCATATGTGCAATCTGTCCCCTCAATTCCTCTGCTTCTAATCGGGCATGCTCTAATCGGGAGTCTGCATCTACTGTATCGGTAGAAAGTCGTTTCACTTCTGCGTCATAATGTTCCAACTGTTGTCTGCTTTCTTCCGCCAGATCACTCTTTGCCCGGATTCCGGCTAATTTGATCTGTTCTTTCTGATTCTCATTTAATGTCTGTTTCCATTTCTCTGCGTCCTGCTGCTGTACTTTACAGTGATTGCGTGTCCGCTCGATATCCTTTTCCAACTGTTCGATCTTTCTCTGATGATCTAACACCTGTTCCCGCAGTTCCTGCACCCGTTGTTCTGCATTTAAAAATGCACTGTCATTTAACTTCGCAGTATAATCTAAATCTTCCTCGTAAACAGCATCTAATTCCCGTGCCCGTTCCAGATCCTCCTGCAATTGTGCAAGCTGCTTTTCCAAACGGGTTGCTTCCATCGCAAGTGCATCTTCTTCCACAAATGTCTGCGGATTCTTCGCAATAAGAAGCA